>NZ_JARDAL010000034.1:0-45720 GCF_048957595.1 Acinetobacter sp. AS5
TCACCCGATAAAATACCCATAAAACAAGAGGAAGCTCAAATGAGCTTCCTCTTGTGAAAAATTGTGGGACAGCAATGGCTACGGCGCTCTTTTTTCTTTTAAACCTTATCCAGAATAAATACGATTAGAGTAAAAATACTTACCGCATCGAATCATCAACTTAGATCAGTCTGATCATCTACCTGCCCTATTTCTAAACAAAACTGACAGGAAAACTGCCTCCTATTTTGATCAACACTTAGGCAGTGAAATGTAAAGGTGTGCGAGGACATATTTCCTATTTCTTTGAAACAGACTATGGAATTTTGCCAATTCTTGAACTATCTGTTTCGGAGTTTCAGCGAGCAACACCAATCAGTTGAACCACAATTCAACATTAGCAAAAGTGCCTAGGGAATTATTGTGAATGAGATCGAATAGATCTCGATACTTCCTGCTTCAGAATAAATCACCGATCAAACTTGATTTCTCGATCAAGAAGCCTTACTTCTAGAACTAACACTGAAAATTAATTTGGCAGACCGACATGACTTTAGAAAAGGCAACTTTGCCTGTTCCACAATTTGATCAGATTACGCTGGCTGAGCTAAAACAAAAAATTGAAAGCTGTATCGCTGAAGGGCAAAAGTTCCTGAATGACCTCACCGAAACGCCTACTACAGTACAGGAGCAGCTAACCACACTGGAACATGTCGACACGCTTGAAAATAATATGAGTGAGTCTTGGGGCATCCTGTCGCATTTAAATGCCGTGATGAACAATGCCGAAACCCGTGATGTCTATCAAGCACTCTTACCAGGTCTTAGCGAATATTATACGCAACTGGGTCAACATACGGCGCTATATCAGACCTATCAGCATATTTATGATGCATCGATTTATAATGAACTGCCGGCAGCACAGCGAAGCGCCATTAAACTGGCCTTACGTGACTTCAAACTGTCTGGGGTGGCGTTAGAGGGTGAAGCAAAAAAACGTTATGCGGAAATTTCTGCGCGTCTGTCCCAATTATCTTCCGACTTCTCCAACCATGTGCTAGATGCGACTCAAGCCTATTTCAGACCGCTGAATGAAGATGAGTTAGCGGGTCTATCTTCAAATAATATTGAGCTGTTAAAACAATATGGTCAGCAACGTGAGCTGGATCAACCGGTGGCTACGCTGGATTTCCCGTCTTATCTGGCGATCATGACCCATTCAGAAAATCGCCCTCTGCGTGAAGAACTCTATAAAGCTTATACCACGCGTGCGTCAGATCAGGCTGAACAGAGCGAGTTTGACAATACTGCACTGATCGAAGAAATTCTCAGTTTGCGTCTGGAAATGGCAAAACTGCTTGGCTTTAATAATTATGCGGAATTGTCCTTAGCCAGCAAAATGGCACCAAGTGTAGAGGCCGTAGACGAATTCTTGCGTGATCTGGCAGAGCATGCCCGCGCGCCAGCAGAGAAAGAAATTGCAGAACTGAAAGCGATTGCTGCTGAAGATGGCATCCGTGACCTGCAACCGTGGGACAGTGGCTATTATTCTGAAAAGCTGAAAATGCAGCAATTTAACCTGTCACAGGAAGCGCTTAAACCTTACTTCCCTGCACCGAAAATCCTGCAAGGCCTGTTCAGTATTGTTAATCGTCTGTATGGCATTCAGGTGATTGAACGTGAAGCGCCTGTATGGCATCCGGATGCACGTTATTTTGAATTAGAAGATCAGGGTCAGGTGATTGGCGGTTTCTATTTTGATCTATATGCACGTCAGGGCAAACGTGGCGGTGCATGGATGAGCGGTTTCCGTTCCCGTATGCAGACCAGTGATGGCTTGCAAAAACCGATTTGTTATATGGTCGGTAACTTTACTCCACCCGTCGGCAATCGCCCTGCACTCTTGACCCATGATGAAGTCATCACCTTGTTCCATGAATTTGGTCATGGCCTGCATCATATGCTGACAGAAGTGGACAATATTGCGGTAGCAGGTACCCATGGCGTGGCTTGGGATGCGGTCGAACTGCCAAGCCAGTTTATGGAATTCTGGGCCTGGGATCAGGAAAGTCTGGATCTGCTCAGCGAGCACATTGAAACTCAAGAATCCTTGCCGGCAGAGTTGCTGAAAGCCCTGCTCGATGCACGTTTCTTCCAGTCTGGCATGCAAACCCTGCGTCAGCTTGAATTTGCCCTGTTTGACCTGAGTATTCACCGAGCCAATCCGGCTTTAAATGCAACACAGGTTCAGGCTACTCTGAATGAGATCCGTGAAAAGTATGCGGTCCTACCGACCACCGACTATAACCGTTTCCAGCACAGCTTCAGTCACATTTTTGCCGGTGGTTATGCAGCAGGATATTATTCCTATAAATGGGCCGAAGTTTTGGCCAGTGATGCCTTCGACCGCTTTGAAGATGAAGGTATTTTTAATACCACTACCGGAAAGCAGTTTCGGGAAAATATCCTCGCAGTTGGCGGAAAAGACACAGCACTTGACGCATTTATCAATTTCCGCGGACGCGAGCCAAAAATAGATGCGTTGCTGCGTCATCAAGGTTGGACGAACCCCTCTAAAAACGCTTAAACTAGCTTTTTAAGTTGATCACAAGGTGAGTATGATGACCATTAAACGTCGTTTCATTGCAGGCGCAAAATGTCCAAAATGTCAGGCGTTAGATCGCGTCGTCATGCTGACCTCTGGTGAAGATGAATGGATCGAATGTATTGAATGTGGTTATGAAGAAAATCGTCCCACACATGTTGATCAACCAGAAACACCAGCTGTTCCAGATGAAGTTGGCGTGATTCAGTTTAAACCTCGTTCAGTAAAATAAAAATCAAGGTTCAAGCTATGTCAGTAGAACAAAGAAATAACCCCAAACTTTTAATGGGGATTATGGGGGCTTTAGTTACTGTCGTTGCATTGGTATTGCTATATCAGTGGTTGAATGCCTCTTCCGGTGAAGCGGAACGCATACATCAGGAAGATATCGCGGCTGTTCCGGCAGCAAAACCTGCGGCGAAAACTGAAGAAGATACGGCGGCAGCGAAAGCACCTGAGACGATCGAAGCTAAAGCACTGGTATCAAATCAGCTGTTAGATGCACCAGTGCCGGAGAATGCCAGTTTGGTCAAAGAAGAAGTGGCTAAATTAGATGACATCCAAGTTCAGCTCAATGAACAAAAAGCCACACTGGATGCGCAGCATAGCGATGCCGACCAGTTGGTCCAACTGAAAGAGGAACAGATCAAGTTACTTGAAGCACAACTTGCTCAAAGCCAGTAAATCTCGACAGCATTTCAGCTAGAATATCGTCAGATCTTCTAGCTCAGTTGTTTCCATGTCTACCCCAGCCGCTCCGCATCTGCTTAAAGCCATTCTGTTACTGACCTGCTCTGCTTTTCTCTTTTCAGTCATGGGCGTCTGTATCCGTTATGCCTCAACAACAATTGATAATGCTACCGTGGTCTTCTTTCGCAATTTTGTTGGGCTGTTTATTTTCCTGCCTTTCATTTTCAATAAAGGCATTGGTTTTTTCAAAACTGAAAAACTATGGATGCACACTTGGCGCGCAGTGGTCGGCCTGACTGCCATGTACGGCTTTTTCTATGCCATTGCTCATTTAAAACTCTCCAATGCCATGGTCTTCACCTACTCTTCCCCGATTTTTATTCCTTTGATTGCCTGGCTATTTCTCAAGGAAAAAATCACCACAAGCATGTTAGCCGCAGCTCTGATTGGTTTCATCGGCGTACTCTGTGTTGCCAAACCGGATTCGGGTTTAATTAACCTGATGTCGGTCATTGGTTTGGGTGCAAGTTTTCTGGCGGCGATGGCGTTTGTCACGGTTCGAGCGCTGACCAAAACCGAGTCTCCGGAAAAAATCGTATTTTATTTCTGCTTTATTGGCACCCTGATTTCAGTAATTCCGATGTTCTGGCTATGGCGACCTTATACTCTGACAGAACTCAGCTATCTGATTACTGCTGGCATCCTGGCCAATTTCAGCCAACTGTTTATGTCAAATGCCTACAAGCTGGCTCCGGCAGGACAGATTGGACCGGTCAACTATGTGGCGATTTTCTTTGCCGGCATGTGGGGCTTTCTGTTCTGGCAGGAAGTTCCGGACCTCTATAGCGTGATTGGGCTGGGGCTGATTTTCTGTGCGATTCTATTGTGTAGCCCGATCCTACAAAAGCGCCTGAATTCATCCAAAATTTGATTAACGAATTTAAATCAAATAAATAAAAAAGCACCCGAAAGTGCTTTTTTATTGCTTTTCTTTTATTGATACCAGCCGAACAGCTTAAACATATAAGGCACATAGGCAATGATCAGCATCGCAGGCAGCAATACTATCACCGGCAAAATCCAGCGTTCATAACGGTAGTAGAAAGACAAGTGTCGTACTTCTGCATCCGCTTCGGCCACTTCGGCATCACCAATCGACTGTCTGGCCAGTAAATGATTCAGCGCAACCGGTGGCGTCACATAACCCAGTTCAAAACCAATCAGGGTAATCATCCAGAAATGTACCGGATGAATACCGTATTGGTAAGCCACTGGAGCCACGGTTGCCGAGATCAGAATCACCGCACCGAATGGATCCATGATCATCCCGACAAAAATCATTAAGCCGACAATCAGTGAAATCACCAGAATGGTACTACTGATATCGGTCGGGAAGGCTTCCATAATTTCCATACGTTCTAGCAAGCCACCGACACTCACCGAAAGTGCCATCAGGATGACCAGAGCACCAATATGTCCCACGGTCTCACTGGTCGAAATATGCATGGACTTCCAGAAACCGACATGACGCAAAATTTCAGTCGCTTTTGAACGCTGCACAGCATGATCAACAACCAGCTCTTTGCCTGGTTGTTCGCTATGTTCAGCTTCACGATATTCTGCATTGGCCGCGGCACCGGCTGTCGCCAGTTCAGGTGTCGATCTTGAGTTTAAAGTTGCGGTCAAGGTTTCATCCCAATGCCCCACTGCCGGCAACGGCGCAGGTTCATGGCGTAACTTATCGAACAGGACAATCATCAGCAGAATGACTGGCATCATCACCGGTGCGGTAAATTCATTCAGGTCAGTCGACAAGGCATATTTATAGAATAACCAGATCAGAATGAAAATCACGATATATGGAATAATCGCCATGAAGGCACGACCGGATTGAGGAGCAGCCACAGTAGGCGCAGCAATGCGGAATTTGTTTTCTGCAAAGAACAGGGAAATTACCAGGAATAAAGTCGAGCTGAGCAGGAAGACATAAATCCCGTAGTGATAGAGTAAGTCGGTGGTCACTTCTTTATTCAGTGATGCCACAACGACAATCAGCAAGCAAGGACGTAAGACTACGCCCATTGAGCCGGACATTGCGGTGGCTGCCAGTGCAAACTGACGGCGTCCACCCGCATTCCAGACTTCCTTATAAATAATCGCACCTGCGGCAATTACAAAAATCCCTGATGCTCCGGTATAGGCAGTCGGTAATGCAGCTGCCAGCAAGATTAGCCAGGTCAGGGTTTCAGGTGCCAAATTCCAGGGACGCAGAATGTTCAGGAACATGTCCACGACACGGGTCTGTTTCAGCAACATACCGGCCCAGATAAACAAGGCCAGATTCAGGAAGATACTAGAAAACTCTACCAATTGACCGAGGTAAATCCCCTGTCCCATTGGATAGTCCATAAAGAAAGTGAAATTTATTCCGGTCGTAATGGCCATATAGGCATATAGCGGTACACTCAGAAAGGCCAGACCAAAACTGCCGCCCTCACGCGTTGGTTTTGGTTGTTTGATCACCTGATACAAGCTGATCAATGTGAGGGTGCTGAACAGAATCATCCACAACCAGTAGATGTATTTCATCTCTCCCATCGGCACGCCCGAGTTCAATACGGACTGATATTGGCTATAGGATGAAAATGCCAGGAAAGCATTAGCAACCAGCATGGCGACCGAATAAACTTTAAAGTCGATACGTGTGCTCGGGCTACGTAAACCAATATGATGAGTTTTTAGGGTGGCACTGATCGCAGCAAAGACCACCATGATAACCAAGAGCAAAGCCCGGTTTTCTGTACCAAACTTGAAGATACCAAAGAAAGAGGTTTCAAACGTCCGATAAGCCCGAATACTTGGATGAGCTTCCACATGTTGAATGGCTTTATCATAGAACAGGTAGGATTCTTCACAGACCTGCTGTGCCTGTAACACCGCAGCACGGACATCCGCTTCCGAACGCACCCCGAAGAAATCGGCATATTCATCGGCTGCATCGGCTTTCATTTGCTGCTGAACACGCTGATCAACATTGATATTGCGTTCACATTGTGGACGCGTCGGTTCAGCCCTTAGAAATGAATATTGCATTGCGGTTGCCGGATCGCCGTAAATACGCTCGCCCATACGCAGCAACTGGCCGTGAATCATTTCCCCGGTGCCAATAATCAAAGTGAGCAAAAGTAAAACCAGCACGACGAAGGTCGAGATCCACTCTGTCCATATATAACGCAACAGACCTAATCCTGATCTGTTTTGATCATCATTTTGCATGTGTATTCCTATTTTTATTTTAGCGGCCTGATGCTTGGTCTAGGACGCCGATCTTCCCTTCTGCCCCGAAAATTCCTTTTCAAAGGTCAGGATCTTTATTCTATGTTTTGACTTTGCATGAAAATTGGCACAATAAAAATGACAATTTATATTTTCTTTTTGTATTTTCTGCCAAGAAAATGATTTATCTCTGCACTTTAATTATCCCGAAAATAATTGCTCACGATATAGATCAGCGCCAGAATAACGCCCCAAATCACACCAAGTAAATGTGCCTCAACCAAAACCGGACTACCGATCAGCTGCGTCGTCCCGACATTGCCAATGGTGTTTTCCCAGACCAGTTTGGCAAAGATCAAAAACAACACCAGCGCCGCAAAACCGCGTTCCCGCTTATACAGCAAATGCACACAGGCCACTGCTACGTAGGCGCCATGCAGTACGCCTGACAAGCCGGCATAGGCTTCAATATTGGGTAAGAAAAAATAAAAACTTAAACTGATCAACGGTGGCAAGATCAGTAAAATGGCACAGAAATGCCAGACGGTGGCGCGTGGAAAAATGAAAGGCAAACAGAGAAAGGCGAGAATATTCAGAAAATAATGAATCCAGCCCACATGCACCCAATGCGCTGTCCAGAGTCGCCAAAATTCACCTAACAGGCTCTCTTGCCAGTAGATGAAATGATCCTGAAAAATTTGCAGACATGCAGAGAGAGAGACAAAAGCCGCTAGAAAAATAATTTTTCGTCGAAAATGTTGATCTAGCATCGGCCTGTTGTCCTCCCCCGACCATCTAGTTTGACTTCATCCCTGAAGATTTATACATAGTATCTGCATTACAGATCCGCACTGAACAGATCATCGAGCTCAGAAGAACTGTCGGATTCATCCCAGAAACGTTGCATGCCATCATCGCCACTACGTATACCGGTATTTTCTGTCCAGTAACGATCTGATATGCCACTGACCATAATCGCAGCCATGCTGTCGATCAGCTTGAATTGCGGATTGACCGGCTTTTCCTCAGTACGTGCCTGAGCAAAGGTTTTTAAGGCATCGCGGACTTTGGCATCATCACCACTGGCCTGAGCCGCTACAGCGTACAAGGCATGAGATAAACGTACACCTTTTTGCTCACCAATTTGTGTAGATTGTTTTAAGGTTTGGTAAGGATCAGGTTTACCATCTCCTGCGCCTGGCAATAAGGTCCATATCACCGCACGAGTAGCATTCGGAGCACCCCAGAATTTCGCGTTATCCAGACACACCATGCCGCGTTCAACCACGGCAGCAATATCTTTCGGTACATGCACTGCACCACCTGAGTTAATATCATTGGTCATGGCCTGCAAGCCACTGAGCATACCCAGCAGATAAACCGTTTGCTCGATGTCACTATTCATGCGCGGGCATTCTTCACCTAGGGCTTTTTGGTATTTCTTTTCATAACGGCTCTGGAACAGTTGATAACCGGTATATTGACGCTGTGCTGCCAGTGCCGCCCAGCGCTTCT
Source organism: Acinetobacter sp. AS5 (assembly GCF_048957595.1). NCBI lineage: Bacteria > Pseudomonadati > Pseudomonadota > Gammaproteobacteria > Moraxellales > Moraxellaceae > Acinetobacter > Acinetobacter sp. AS5. The sequence continues at coordinate 8,066 of NZ_JARDAL010000034.1, forward strand.
GCTCGATTCGGGCATCTTGAGCTTCTGCCACCTGATTGGTTTTTGAAGCACGTAAATAGCGTAACTCGGCTTCCAGCGCTTTTTGCTCGGCACAAATACCGGCAGCCGAATACATCAGCACGGCCACCCGTGTTGGATCCGCCCCCATTTCTTTGGTCGCCATAATGGCCGGCGTTAAAGAATTCCCTGAATTACACACCATTTCAGCATCATCCATCGCTAAAATCGGCGGTACAATATGGTTTTCGGTGAAACCCAGTGCAACATTGGCACCGGTTTTAATGACCTGAGAACACCCCGTCAAAACTGTTGTTGTTATTGCAATGGTCGCCATACCTTGGCATATTTTACGGACGTCTGACATTTTCCTGTCCTCTATAATTGTGATTATGTCCATCTTTCTGCTAAAGATATCAGAAGCATTTTGTGAATAAAAGAGTATTTACTCTAATTTAGACGAGACACTTTGCCATTAAATAGCCGCGCTGCAATTGACTGTATTTAGAAGAATACCAAATTTTGGGCAAAAAAAAGTAGCATTGCGACGGTTCAGCACATGCTACTTATTAACTGTACAAGCAGAAAAATAATAAACCCTGCTTGATTAAGATGAAAATTTATCCTTCAACACTGTCCCGAGTCGTCCGATCACCAGCGTTAAAACAATCGCTACGATCAGAAACATCCATACTGGAAATTCCATTAAGGTCTCCCGTAGTTGCTGTTGGTGAGTTAAATGTACAGGCTAAAAATAAAACATAGGGAATAAATTGTCAGACAATTCCTCTAAGTCATGGATTAACCTTGATTTCTGTCTGACAATAAAAATAGGAATTTGGTCTAAATATTTGTTTTATGAGCATTTTAATTAAATCATTAAAATGCGTTTGTTTTACAACTAAATTAATTTAGTCAATAATTTTAAGGATTTCCATTGTTTGAAGGGCAATTGATCACACCAGATCAATAAAGGTCGCGCCTTGGCATGCTGGAAATACACCACAATATACGCCTGATGATCAATTACGTGACTAATACATACCCGACGGGTCGGTCGTGCTTTGGTAGTCAATGACCATTCACGTCCATCCAGATATTCAAACTGCTCAATCTGTGGTGTCTTGCGGTAAAACAGCTGATAAATCACCAAGCCTATGACAGCGCACATTGCCCAAAGTGCAATCGGTAATAACTGATACAACAGATACATCAGCAGTGCAAAAATAAAAAGCTGAAACGCCAATGCACACAGACTGCGTTTCAGCTTGAAGCAACGATTATCCATGAACGTAAAATTTAAGCTTCTTGATAAAATCTTTCAGTTCAGGACGCGGTGGCTCAGACACTTCCATAAACCAGTCCAGTAAATCCGGGTCTTCCTGCTCAACCAGCTCTGCAAACATCTGTTTTTCGAAAGGCTCAGCACTCAGGTAATGGTTTTTTACGTAGGGATCAAAATATACATCCAGTTCTTTTAAACCACGACGCGCACGATAAATCACTTTGCGCTCTTCTAAGCTGATGTCATCAGTCATCGAATTTCCCCAACTCGTTATAAACCCGAATAGTTTACCTGAAGCGCTGGCTGAATTTCGAGGGATTTCATAGAAATGACCAAAAGCATCAGCAGATTTAAGTCATTTGAACATTCCGCTCATTGCTGCTGATCTTGGCATGACCTAAGTTAAACCAAACAAATCAAAATAAGGAATAACAAGATGCAATCTGCAGCCATTCGCCCACTTGCCCCGATGCTGCCGTGCCAACTCTTTAGTACCGAACATGATGCTTTTCGCGAGACGGTACGTAAATTTTATGAGAAAGAAGTCATTCCACATACCGAGCGTTATGAAAGTCAACAGCATGTAGATCGAGAGCTGTGGAATAAAGCCGGTGAGCTTGGATTGCTCTGCGCTACCATGCCCGAAGAATATGGCGGCTCTGGCGTAGACCGGCTGTATAGCATGATTTTGATTGAGGAACAGGCCTATGCCGGAGATTCAGCGACTGGATTTTCATTGCATTCAGATATTGTTGCCAATTATCTGCTGAATTTTGGTAATAAAGCTCAAAAACAACAATGGTTACCGAAAATGGCGTCTGGAGAGGTCGTCACCGCGATTGCCATGACCGAACCGGGAACTGGCTCTGACCTGCAAGCAGTGCGTACCTCGGCAGTACTCGATGGCGATGACTATGTGATTAATGGTTCCAAAATCTTTATTACCAATGGCTATCTCTGTGACATGGCGATTGTGGTCTGTAAAACCGGCAATAATGACAAAGGTTCAGCCAATCTTTCATTGATTATGGTTGAAGCAGAGCGTGCCGGATTTAGTAAAGGCAAGCCGCTGAATAAAATTGGCATGAAAGGTCAGGATACCTGCGAACTGTTCTTTGACAATGTTCGGGTACCCACAGAAAACCTGCTCGGTCTGGAAGGCATGGGCTTTATGATGCTGATGAAAGAACTGGCTTGGGAACGCCTGATTGTGGCGATTATCTGTCAGGCAGGCGCTGAAGCCGCTTTTGCCCATACAGTGAAATATACCAAGGAACGTCAGGCATTTGGCAAGAGCATCAGCCATTTTCAAAATACCCGTTTTAAACTGGCAGAACTACGTACCGAGATCGATGTGTGCCGCACTTATCTGGATCGCTGTATGCAGCTGCAACTCAATCACGAACTAGGCGTAGATGCCGCTGCTGCGGCCAAATACAAGATTTCAGAAATGTACAGCAAAGTCGTTGATGAATGTCTGCAATTGCATGGCGGCTATGGTTATATGCTGGAATATCCGATTGCCCGTGCCTATATCGACAACCGTGCCAATCGGATTTATGCGGGTACCAATGAAATCATGAAAGAACTCATCGCTCGTTCGCTTTAAACTGAATAAAGAAAAAAAAGAGTCGCTAGGGACTCTTTTTTTCTTTATTCAAAAATCTAAGCTTAAGAAACCAGACGCGGTTTATGCTTTAAAGCATTGCTGTTTTTTTTAAATTTTAGCACAGCATCTTCAAACGAAGCCTGCTTGAGTTCCTTGCGATCTGCCAGATAATTGTTGCTAACTTTCCAAGGTGCATGTTTACCCTGCTTTGGCATTACGTTCGCAGCACGGGCGATATAACCGGAACTGAGACTTCCCATGACGGTATCCTGAAGTAATTCACTCTGATCTCCCTGAGCAATCACTTCCGTATAGCCTTGCTGATCCATATAGTTCAATAGGCGGCAAATATACTCAGCGGCGATGTCGACTTTAAGCGTCCAGGAGGCATTAATATAGCCAATGATTAACGCCTGATTTGGTATGTCACTGACCATGATTCCTCTATACAACATATGCTGTGAGGTATCGACAGGCTGACCATCTACCGTTGCCTGAATTCCGCCGAGAATCTGGATATTCAAACCGGTGGCAGAAACAATAATATCAGCATCCAGATGTTGACCTGATTTCAGCTGGATTCCCGTTTCTGTAAAGCTATCTATCTGATCCGTTGCAACCGATGCCTGTCCTTCACGTAAAATTTTAAACAGATCACCATCCGGGACTACACAGAGACGCTGATCCCAAGGCTCATAATTTGGGGTAAAGTGCTTCATGTCCACTTTACCTTTGAGCTGAAATTTTACCGATTTAAGCAAAAGCGTTTTTAATAATTTGGGCTGTTTTTGTGCCAAGGCATAAATCCCACGCTGCATGCCAATATTACGCGCACGCGTTAGCTTATAGGCGACCTCTTCAGGCAAATATTTACGCATTTTTGAATAAATAAAATCAACCGATGGCACAGAGGCAATATAGGTCGGAGAACGCTGCAACATGGTGACATGCCCTGCGCCACCTTTAACCAGCGCAGGAACTAAAGTAATCGCAGTCGCACCACTGCCAATAATCACCACTTTTTTGCCTTTATAGTTTAAATTTTCCGGCCAATGTTGAGGATGAATAAATTCACCTTTGAATGCCTCCTGATTGGGAAACTCTGGCTGGAAACCTTGGTCATAGTTGTAATAACCGGTACAGCCCAGTACGAAGTTGGCGATCCAGGTTTGCTTCTTGCCTTGTGCGTCCTCCATCTCTACCGACCATTTGCAGGTCGCAGAATCATAATCAGCACTTAAGACACGATGCTGAAAATGGATTTTCGACTGTAGCTTGAATTCCTCTACCACTTCAGTCAGATAATTTTTGATGGATGCGCCATCGGCAAGCACGCTTTCTTTTTTCCAAGGCTTAAAATTAAAGCCAAAAGTCGACATATCCGAATCGGAACGAATTCCCGGATATTTAAACAGATCCCAAGTTCCGCCAATACTTTCACGACGTTCGATGATGTCAAAAGAGCGTTGTGGACAATGTTTAGAAAGATGCGCTGCCAGACCAATCCCCGAGATCCCCGCACCCACAATTAAAATATCTACCTGCTTTTCCATGTTGTTTTTTTACCTAAGCGATGCTATCTGTTTTTATTAAATCACAAAACTGACAATACACAATGTCAAGTTTATTAAAAAGACGTTATTTTTTTATCTTTTGAGGCCAGATCCAGTTATACGAGATTAAAAGTCAGACTAAATTAAAATATACAGACAATAAAAAAGGCCGGTTTATTCAACCGACCTTTTCGAACAACTTGCGTTATTCTTCACGAAATTAGTTAACTTCGCGATCTACTAGCTCAACGTAAGCCATCGGTGCAGCATCACCTGCACGGAAGCCCGCTTTAAGAACACGTAGATAACCGCCGTTACGCTCTTTGTAACGAGGGCCAAGAACGGTAAATAATTTACCAACAGTTGCTGCTGAACGAGTACGAGCAAACGCCAAACGACGGTTTGCTACTGTATCGTTTTTAGCTAAAGTGATTAAAGGCTCAGCTACACGACGTAACTCTTTTGCTTTAGGCACAGTTGTTTTGATCAACTCGTGCTCGAACAAAGAGTTAGCCATGTTTTGGAACATCGCTTTACGATGACTGCTTGTACGGCCTAATTTCACACCACTATTACGATGACGCATGGTGATAGTCCTACTTAATTAACGGCTACGATAGGCGAAACGATCGTCCATACGGAGACTAGCCGGTGGCCAGTTCTCTAAACGCATGCCGAGTTGTAAGCCTTTAGAAGCCAGAACATCTTTGATCTCAGTAAGCGATTTTTTACCCAAGTTAGGAGTTTTAAGCAACTCAACTTCGGTACGCTGTACAAGATCACCAATGTAGTAAATGTTTTCTGCTTTCAAACAGTTAGCAGAACGAACAGTTAGCTCTAGATCATCTACTGGGCGAAGCAAGATTGGGTCAACTTCTTCACGAGGCTCTTGAGCAACAGGTGCTTGATCTTTCTGAAGGTCAACGAAGATCGCAATTTGTTGCTGCAAAATAGTTGCAGCTTTGCGGATCGCTTCTTCAGGATCTACAGTACCATTGGTTTCAAGATCAATGATCAGTTTATCAAGGTCAGTACGTTGTTCTACACGCGCGTTTTCCACGGTGTATGAAACACGTTTGATTGGGCTGTAAGAAGCATCTAACTGCAAGCGACCCACTGGGCGAGTTTCGCCTTCTGGGAAGCGTGAATCAGAAGTCTCGTAGCCACGACCTTGAGCCACTTTCAGACGCATTTTCAATGAGCCTGAGGCACTTAAAGTACCGATCAAATGTTCAGGGTTAACCACTTCAACATTATGAGGTAAACGAAGGTCAGCCGCAGTTACGTCGCCTGCACCTTGTTTCTCTAATGTCAAATATGCTTCATTTTGATCGAACAGCTTAATCGACAATCCTTTTAGGTTCAGCAAGAGCTCGACGATGTCCTGCTGCAAGCCTTCCAAAGTACTGTACTCGTGCTCGACCCCTTCAATCTCAACTTCTACCACAGCTGCGCCAGGTAGAGAAGAAAGAAGGATGCGACGTAAAGCATTACCAAGAGTATGACCAAAGCCACGCTCTAATGGTTCTAGAATAACTTTTGCCGAGGTCCCGCTTGCCGCTTCGACCTTGATCGCTTGCGGAGTTAGAAACTCATTTGCAGTACGCGTCATATTGCTTCCTCAAGGATTATTTAGAATACAATTCTACAATCAAGCTTTCGTTGATTTCAGCAGGTAAATCAGAACGATCCGGTGCAGCTTTGAACGTACCTTCTAATTTAGAATGGTCAATTTCCATCCAAGAAGGCATACCACGTTGAGTAGCTAATTCAATTGCGTTTTTGATACGTAATTGTTGCTTAGCGCCTTCGTGAACTGCGATCACATCACCCGCTTTAACTTGGATAGACGCAATGTTAACACGACGGCCATTCAAAGTGATGCTACGGTGAGATACTAACTGACGAGCTTCTGCACGAGTAGAACCGAAACCCATACGATAAACAACGTTATCAAGACGGCTTTCAAGTAGCTTCAACAGGTTTTCACCAGTTGCGCCTTTAACACGAGCAGCTTCTTTATAGTAGTTACTAAATTGACGCTCTAAAACACCGTACATGCGACGTACTTTTTGTTTTTCACGTAATTGTAGTGAGTACTCAGATTGTTTACCACCACGAGCCCCGCCGTGTTGGCCAGGAACTTTCGCATGTTTTTTTGTCTTAACATCAAACGGTTTAACGCCTGATTTAAGTTGCAGGTCTGTCCCTTCGCGACGAGAGAGTTTGCATTTTGGACCAATATAACGAGCCATGAATGTTTCTCCTTACACGCGACGTTTTTTAGGTGGACGGCAACCGTTGTGCGGGATTGGCGTCACATCGGTAATGCTGTTAATTTTATAACCCACTGCACCTAAAGCACGAACCGCAGATTCACGACCAGGACCAGGACCTTTTACAAGGACGTCCAAGTTTTTCAAACCGTAGTCTAAAGCAGCTTTACCAGCAACTTCAGCAGCTACCTGAGCAGCGAACGGAGTTGATTTACGTGATCCACGGAAGCCTTGTCCACCTGAAGTGGCCCAAGCCAGTGCATTACCTTGACGATCGGTAATAGTCACAATGGTGTTATTAAAAGAAGCGTGAATGTGTGCGACACCTTCAGAGACGGTACGAGTGACCTTCTTGCGTGCGCGAGTATCTTTAGCCATCTTTTAGCTTCCAGAAATCTTATTTCTTAATAGGTTTGCGCGGACCTTTACGGGTACGAGCGTTAGTTTTGGTGCGTTGACCGCGGACAGGCAAGCTGCGACGATGACGAAGACCGCGGTAGCAGCCTAAATCCATTAAACGTTTAATGTTCATGGAAATTTCGCGACGTAAATCACCTTCGGTCGGAACCTTAGCAACTTCTGCACGAATCGCATCAAGCTGAGCGTCATCTAATTCACGGATCTTAGTAGTTGGAGCAATACCAGCAGCAGCTAAGATAGCTTTTGAAGTATGGCGACCAATACCAAAGATATACGTTAGAGAGATAACAGCGTGCTTGTTATCCGGAATGTTTACACCGGCAATACGAGCCATTCAATTTTCTCCAAAAAGGCAGTAGATAATCAACCGCCCCACAAAAATCTTGAGGGCGGATAATAACCTAATTCGCCTACAGAAATCAACAGGTCTTAATCAGATTAACCTTGACGCTGCTTATGACGAGGTTCTGCGCTACAAATTACGCGGATAACCCCATTACGACGGATAACTTTACAGCTACCACAAATTTTCTTAACAGAAGCTTGTACTTTCATGATGAAACCTCAAGTGCGCTTATCCCTTAGGATGAGCAGTCGTTTTTCTCATTAACGTTTGATTATCGTATTGGTGCGAAGTAAGGTGTGATTGCAGCTGAGCCATAAAGTCCATCACTACTACCACAACAATCAGCAAAGAGGTACCACCCAAATAGAATGGAATACCAAATGAACTTTGCAATACCATCGGCATCAAACAAATGACTGCGATGTAAATCGCGCCAATAAACGTCAAACGATTGAGAATATGATCTAAGTAACGAGCAGTTTGCTCACCTGGACGTATACCAGGCACGTAAGCTCCGCTGCGTTTCAAGTTCTCTGACACTTCTTTAGGACTAAATACCAGTGCTGTATAGAAGTAACAGAAAAAGATAATTAACGCACCAAAGAGCACCAAATACAACGGCTGACCAGGCGACAACACCAATGCTACATCTTGCAGGCTACGCTTAATAAATCCAGCATTTGGATCTGCACTACCCACCCACTGACCTAAGCTCGCAGGGAACAAAAGCAATGAGCTGGCAAAAATTGCCGGAATCACACCCGCCATATTAATTTTTAATGGCAAATGTGTCTGCTGTGCAGTAAATACACGACGACCTTGTTGTTTTTGAGCATAGTTTACCGGAATACGACGCTGCGCTTTCTCGATAAACACGATCGCTGCCAAAACACCCAGAGACAACAAACCAAAAATTACCAAGCCAATCAGGCTGGTCTGGCCATTATCTACAGATGAGAAAGATTGCATAATTAGATTAGGCAATCCGGCAACAATACCCGCGAAGATGATCATGGAAATACCATTCCCCACCCCACGCTCGGTAATCTGTTCACCCAACCACATCAAGAACATGGTCCCCGCAACCAGTGAGGTTACTGCAGGAACATAAAAAGCCAAACCAGTATTCAGGGTAATCCCCTGACTGATCAGGCCTGCACACATACCTATCGCCTGTACCAGCGCTAAGAATAATGTACCTTGTCGTGTATATTGATTAATTTTACGTTTGCCTTGCTCGCCTTCTTTCTTTAAAGCTTCCAGCGAAGGAACCACAGTTGACATCAACTGCACAATAATCGATGCAGAGATGTATGGCATGATCCCGAGAGCAAGAATAGACATTCGTTCTAATGCACCACCAGAGAACATGTTGAACAAACCAAGGATGGTACCTTGGTTTGCATTAAACAAGTTTTCTAACGCAGCATTATTGATGCCTGGTACTGGAATATGCGCTCCTAGTCGAAACACCAACAACGCACCAATGAGAAACATCATTCGACGAATAATTTCACGGTATTTCACATGAAATGGTTGGCCTTTCATCATGTTGACATGACCTGAAGAACTAGGAGTCATAGACACTGGGGATTACTCCTCGACTTTGCCGCCAGCAGCTTCAACAGCAGCTTTAGCGCCTTTAGTCAATGCAACACCTTGAATAGTGAATGCACGAGTAATTTCACCAGAAAGTACGATACGAGCACGAGTCATGTCTTTACGTACAACGTTCGCAGCTTTTAAAGTTTCAAGAGACACGATGTCGCCTTCAACTTTAGCAAGCTCAGATAAACGTACTTCAGCAGTTTTCAAAGCCAATTGGCTAGTGAAGCCGAATTTAGGCAAACGACGATAAAGTGCTGTTTGACCGCCTTCGAAACCTGGACGAGTACCACCGCTCTTACGTGAGTTTTGACCTTTGACACCACGGCCACCGGTCTTACCAACGCCAGAACCGATACCACGGCCTAAACGAAGGTTGTCACGTTTAGCACCTTCTGCAGGTGCAATTGTATTTAAACGCAGAGTCATGGCTTATTCCTCTACACTAACCATATAATAGACTTGGTTGATCATACCACGGTTAGAAGGTGTGTCTAACACTTCTACAGTATGACCAATACGACGCAGACCTAAACCTTGCAGGCTAAGCTTGTGATTTTTCAAGCGGTGCGATGCAGATTTAGTCTGGGTAACTTTAATCGTTTTCATGATTGATTACCCTTGAATTTGTTCTACTGAAAGACCACGTTTCGCAGCAACCTTTTCAGGAGTAGTCATATCACGCAAACCATTGAAAGTTGCGTTTACTACGTTAGCAGCGTTAGTAGAACCACGGCATTTAGTCAACACGTTACGTACGCCTACAGCTTCTAGAACTGCACGCATAGCGCCACCAGCAATTACACCTGTACCTTCAGAGGCAGGCTGCATGAATACGCGGCTAGCGCCGTGACGTGCATGAATTGGGTGCTGTAACGTACCATCAACAAGGTCAACAGTAATCATATTGCGACGAGCAGCTTCAAGTGCTTTAGAGATAGCAGCTGGAACTTCACGTGCTTTACCACGACCAAAACCTACGCGACCATTACCATCACCCACAACAGTTAATGCTGTGAAAGAGAAGATACGACCACCCTTAACAACTTTGGCTACACGATCAACGGCAACCAGCTTTTCAACAAGACCTTCGTTTTGTTCAACTTTAGCCATGATTAGAACTCCAAGCCGTTTTCACGAGCAGCATCAGCCAAGGCTTTGATACGACCATGATATTTAAAACCAGAACGGTCAAATGCAACTTTAGTAACACCAGCTGCTTTAGCGCGTTCTGCGATTAAAGCACCTACTTTTTGAGCTGCTTCAACGTTACCAGTTGTACCCGCACGTAGAGTAGCGTCTAAAGTAGAAGCTTGCGCTAATACTTTGCCACCATCTGCAGAGATAACTTGAGCATAGATGTGACGCGGAGTGCGGTTTACACACAAACGAGTCGCACCCAATGCACGGATGTGCAAGCGTGTGCTTTTCGCACGACGCAAACGGGATTGTTTCTTTTCGTTCATAAGAACCTCGCGCCTTATTTCTTCTTAGCTTCTTTACGAAGTACAACTTCGTCAGAATAACGAACACCTTTGCCTTTATACGGCTCTGGTGGACGGTAACCACGGATATCTGCAGCAACCTGTCCTAAAGCTGCTTTATCAGCAGATTTAAGAATGATTTCAGTTGCAGTTGGAGTTTCAGCAGTTACACCTGCAGGAAGTGCATAATCGATCGGGTGAGAGAAACCAAGGTTAAGATGAACAACGTCACCTTTAACCGCAGCTTTATAACCAACACCGATAAGCTGTAACTTACGTTCGAAACCTTCGCTAACACCTTTTACAAGGTTGTTAAGCACAGCGCGAGCAGTACCAGCTTGCATCCAAGCGTCTTTCGACTCTTGTACTGGAGCAATAGCTAGAATACCGTCTTCCTGTTTAAGCTCGACCAGCGCATGCAGGTTGAAAGACAATGTACCTTTAGTGCCTTTCACTTCGACCTGCCGGCCGTTCTGAGTAACTGTTACACCGTTAGGTACAGTTACTGGGGCTTTAGCCACACGAGACATGAGGAATCACCTATTAAGAAACAAAAGCAATAACTTCACCACCAACGCCTGCAGCACGTGCAGCGCGATCAGTCATGATGCCTTTGCTTGTAGAAACAATTGCAATACCTAAACCTTGCTTAACGCTAGGAAGTGCATCTTTACCGCGATACTGACGTAGACCTGGACGGCTTACGCGTTTCACAGTTTCGATAACTGGTTTGCCTTCGAAATACTTTAAAGTCAAAGTAAGAGTTGGTTTGCCTTCAGCATCCGCAACTTCTACGTTTGAAATATAACCTTCTTGTTGAAGTAAGTTAGCAATTGCTACTTTCAACTTAGAATTAGGCATAGAAACAGTTTGTTTCTTTGCCATTTGTGCGTTACGAACACGTGTTAGCATGTCGGCAACGGTATCTTGCATACTCATCTATAGTGCTCCTTACCAGCTTGCCTTAACAACGCCAGGTACATCACCTTGCATTACTGTTTCACGTAATTTGTTACGGCTTAAACCGAACTTACGGAAGTAACCATGAGGACGACCAGTTAAACCACAACGGTTACGTAGACGTACTGGAGATGCATTACGTGGTAATGCTTGTAATTTCATCATCGCTTCGAAACGTTCTTCGTCTGATGCATTTACGTTTGCAATAACAGCTTTTAATTCAGCACGTTTTGCAGCGTATTTAGCAACAGTAGCTTCGCGTTTCAATTCGCGATTAATCATACCTTTCTTAGCCATATCGACCTCTTATTTGAACGGGAAGCCGAATGCACGCATAAGCGCACGGCCTTCGTCATCGGTGCGAGCAGTCGTAGTAATGGTAATATCCATACCACGAATACGATCAATCTTGTCAAAATCGATTTCAGGGAACATGATTTGTTCCTTAAGACCCATTGAGTAGTTACCACGACCGTCGAATGATTTCGCAGAGAAACCACGGAAGTCACGGATACGAGGGATCGCAATCGAGATCAAACGGTCCAAGAATTCGTACATACGTTCGCCGCGTAAAGTAACTTTACAACCGATCGGCCAACCATCACGGATTTTAAAACCAGCGATTGATTTACGAGCTAACGTAAGTACTGGTTTTTGACCAGCGATAGCTTGCATATCTGAAAGAGCACCATCAAGGAGTTTTTTGTCAGCAGCAGCTGCGCCAACACCCATGTTGATCGTGATTTTAGTGATGCGAGGAATCTCCATCACATTCTTAACGCCCAATACTTCTTGTAATTGAGCTTTAAGTTCGTCGTTGTAACGTGTTTTAAGTCTGGCCATGGCCTATATCAACCTATTACTTCGCTACCGCCACTGATTCACCATTTGATTTGAATACGCGAGTTTTCACGCCATCAATCACTTGGTAACCAACACGGTCAGCCTTTTGGGTTGTAGCATTAAAAACTGCCACGTTTGAAATATGAAGCGAAGCTTCCTGAGTTACAACGCTACCTTCAGCGCCTGTAGCACGGTTCGGCTTCTGATGCTTCTTCACCAAGTTAAGGCCTTCAACCTTAACACGGTCATTAGAAACAGACAGAACAGTACCCTGTTTGCCTTTTTCTTTACCTGCGATCACAATTACTTGATCGCCTTTTTTAATCTTAGCCATGATCGCCTCTTATAGAACTTCAGGAGCCAATGAAATAATTTTCATGAACTGTTCAGTACGAAGTTCACGAGTCACTGGTCCGAAAATACGAGTTGCAATCGGCGCTTTGTTGTTGTTCAAAATAACAGCAGCGTTATCGTCGAAACGAATCACTGAACCGTCTGCACGACGGATACCGAATTTTGTACGAACCACAACCGCATTCATCACGTCACCTTTTTTAACACGTGCGCGTGGAATTGCTTCTTTTACAGTAACTTTAATAATGTCGCCAACAGAAGCATAACGACGATGCGAGCCACCAAGTACTTTAATACATTGTACGCGGCGTGCACCACTGTTGTCTGCTACGTCGAGCATAGTTTCGGTCTGAATCATTGCCCTACTCCAAAACCGAGCAACACCGGTCGAAATTTCGAAAGGCTCAAAGAGTACTCGAAATTGACCGATGATGCAACAAGAACGTTAATTACTCAGCAGCTGCTTCAACAACTTCAACTAGAGTCCAAGACTTAGTTTTAGAAATTGGGCGGCTTTCTTTAATGGTTACAACATCACCAGCTTTCGCTGTGTTGTTCTCATCATGAGCATGTAATTTTGTTGAACGGCGGATTAATTTGCCATACAACGGGTGTTGAACTTGGCGTTCAATAAGAACAACGATAGATTTATCCATCTTGTCGCTTACAACTTTGCCAGTTAACGTGCGGACTGTTTTATCACTCATTGTCCGTTCCCCTGTTTTTCGGTAAGGAGGGTCTTAATACGAGCAATAGTCTGACGAGTAAGTGCAACTTCATGCGATTTACCCAATTGACCAGTTGCTTTCGCCATACGAAGACGGAATTGGTTAAGCTGTTGCTCATCAAGCAAAGCTGTCAACTCTTCTACCGACTTTTCACGTAGATCTTTAGTTTTCATTACATTACCGTCCGAGTCACGATAGCGGTTTTAAACGGAAGTTTAGCTGCTGCAAGCGTAAACGCTTCGCGAGCCAATTCTTCGTTAACACCATCAATTTCGTACAAGACTTTACCTGGTTTGATTTGGCAAACCCAATATTCCACAGAACCTTTACCTTTACCCATACGCACTTCAAGAGGCTTAGAAGTAATCGGTTTGTCCGGGAATACACGGATAAAGATCTTACCACCACGCTTAATACGACGGCTAATTGTACGACGCGCTGCTTCAATTTGACGCGCAGTCATTTGACCACGTTCAACTGATTTAAGTGCAATAGTACCGAAAGATACTGTGCTACCGCGGTGTGCTAGACCAGTGTTACGGCCTTTCTGCACTTTACGGAATTTAGTACGCTTAGGTTGCAACATGGATTATTCTCCTTTTTCAGCAGAACGATCATTGCGACGACCACGACGCTCTTGACCTTCACCACGACCACGACCGCGTTTAGCTGGACGTTCTTCAGCTGGAGCTGGGTTCATGACTTGTTTCATGCCACCCAAGATCTCACCACGGAAGATCCAAACTTTAACACCGATCGTACCGTAAGTAGTCTCAGCACGCATAGTCGCATAGTCGATATCTGCACGAAGCGTATGTAGAGGTACACGACCTTCACGATACCACTCAGTACGAGCAATCTCAGCACCACCTAAACGGCCTGAAACTTCTACTTTGATACCTTTAGCACCAGCACGCATTGTGTTTTGTACCGCACGCTTCATAGCACGACGGAACATTACACGTTTTTCTAATTGAGAAGCGATAGCTTCAGCAACTAGACGCGCGTCTAAGTCTGGACGATCAATTTCATTAATACTTACTTGCGCAGGAACACCCATAATAGATGTTAATTCGCGTTGTAGTTTCTCAATATCTTCGCCTTTTTTACCGATTACGATACCTGGACGAGCAGTGCTAATAGTTACTTTAGCAGCGCCCGTAGGGCGTTCGATAAGAATGTTGCTGATCATCGCGTTTTTAAGTTTTTTGATCAAAAACTCACGAACTTGAAGATCTTTAAGCAAGTATTCAGCGTATTGTTTCGGATTCGCATACCAGTTAGCGTTATGACGTTTCACAACACCTAGGCGGATACCGATTGGATGAACCTTCTGACCCATATCAAACCCCTACCTTAACGGTGATGTGACAAGTACGCTTAGTAATACGATCTGCACGGCCTTTAGCACGTGGCATAATACGTTTCAGGCTCATGCCTTCATCAACGTAGATCGTAGAAACTTTAAGGTCGTCTACATCTAAACTGTTATTGTGTTCAGCGTTTGCAATCGCAGATTCCAACGCTTTCTTAACTAGAACTGCAGCTTTTTTGTTGCTGAAGTTAAGGATGTTAAGAGCGTGCGCAACAGATTTGCCGCGGATAAGATCTGCAACCAAACGAGCTTTTTGTGCCGAGATAGCGGCACCGCGTAATTTAGCAGTTACTTCCATCATAGCACCCATTAACGTTTAGATTTCTTGTCAACACCGTGACCGCGATAGGTACGAGTTGGTGCAAATTCACCAAGCTTGTGACCAACCATGTGCTCAGAAACGATCACAGGAACGTGGTTACGGCCATTGTGTACAGAAATTGTTAAACCAACAAAATCCGGGAGGATCATCGAACGACGCGACCAAGTTTTGATCGGCTTACGGTTATTAGCCGCGATAGCCGCTTCAACCTTAGCGAACAAGTGCGCATCGACGAATGGGCCTTTTTTCAGAGAACGAGGCATTGTCAGATTCCTTTACTTGTTACTTAACGCGACGGTCGCGAATAATCATCTTAGTCGTACGCTTATTGGTACGTGTCTTGTACCCTTTAGCTTTTTGACCCCATGGGCTTACAGGTTGAATACCTTTGTTACGCCCTTCACCACCACCATGTGGATGGTCAACTGGGTTCATCGCCATACCACGAACGGTAGGACGAACACCACGCCAGCGTGATGCACCAGCTTTACCTAGTGAACGAAGGTTGCTTTCTGAGTTAGATACTTCACCTAACACAGCACGGCATTCAACGTGAATTTTACGCATCTCGCCTGAACGCAGACGAACGATAGCGTAAGAACCGTCACGACCCAACAGCTGAACTGAAGTACCAGCTGAACGAGCTAACTGCGCGCCTTTACCGATTTTAAGTTCGATGTTGTGAAGAGTAGAACCGATAGGCATGTTGCGAAGCGGCAAGCAGTTACCTGGACGAATTGGAGCATCGTTACCAGACTGTACTTTATCGCCAGCGCGAAGGCCTTTAGGAGCGATGATATAGCGACGCTCACCATCAGCATACAATACAAGTGCAATGTGTGCAGTACGGTTAGGATCGTATTCGATACGCTCTACAGTTGCAGGAATACCATCTTTGTTACGTTTAAAGTCAACTAGACGGTAGTGCTGCTTGTGACCGCCACCAACGTGACGAGTCGTGATGTGACCGTTGTTATTACGGCCGCCAGTACGTTTTTTAGCTTCAACCAACGGAGAGTATGGTGCGCCTTTGTGAAGGTGATCGTGAACCACTTTCTCTACAAAGCGACGTCCTGGAGACGTTGGCTTACATTTTTGAATAGGCATAATTCTCGTCCTTATTCCGCTGTGCTTTCAGCGGTATCGCCCAAGTCAGCCATTTCAACATCTTGGCCAGCTTTCAGGGTGACGTATGCTTTTTTAACATCAGAACGACGTCCTAATGTTTTACCAAAGCGCTTAGACTTACCTTTAGTGATAGTCGTGTTAACTTTAACAACTTCCACACCAAAGAGTTGTTCCACTGCTTTTTTGATTTCAAGCTTGTTTGCATTTAATGCAACTTTAAACACTTGAACACCAGCAGTTTCACCTAAAACTTGTGCTTTTTCTGAGAATACAGGTCCTTGCAGGACTTGATAGATACGTTCGTTGTTCATCCGAGTTCTACCTCAATTTTCTTAGCAGCAGCTACAGACATAACAACTTTGTCGAACGCAATCAAGCTAACCGGATCGATTGCAGCAGCATCAACCACATCAACGTGTGGAATGTTGCGCGCAGCAAGATACAAGTTCTCATCAACAGCATCAGTAACGATCAATGCGCGAGTCGCATTCAAGTCGTTAAGTTTTGCAAGCAATTCTTTAGTTTTTGGAGCTGCAACAGCAAACTCTTCAACTAAAACTAGGCGATCTTGACGAACAAGTTCAGCTAGGATGCATTGCATAGCACCGCGGTACATTTTACGGTTTACTTTTTGAGACCAGTCTTGTGGACGAGCAGCAAAAGTTTTACCACCGCCAACCCAGATTGGGCTACGAATAGAACCAGCACGAGCGCGGCCAGTACCTTTTTGACGGAATGGCTTGCGACCACCGCCAGAAACGTCTGCACGTGATTTCTGAGCTTTTGAACCTTGACGGCCACCAGCTAAATAAGCTGTAACCACTTGGTGAACAAGAGCTTCATTAAATTCACGACCGAACGCAACTTCTGATAATTCAACAGCAGAGCCGGAAACAGTATTTAAATTCACGTTATTTCCCCTCAGGCCTTGATCGTAGGACGAACGATTACGTCGCCACCAGTAGCACCAGGAACCGCGCCTTTAACAACTAGAACTGAACGTTCTGTGTCGATAGCAACGATCTCAAGACCCTGTGTAGTTACGCGTTCAGCACCTAAATGGCCAGCCATTTTTTTGCCTTTGAATACGCGACCAGGAGTCTGGTTTTGACCAGTAGAACCTAAAACACGGTGAGAAACTGAGTTACCGTGAGTTGCATCTTGCGTACGGAAGTTCCAACGCTTAACACCACCTTGGAAACCTTTACCTTTAGATTGACCAGTTACGTCAACAACTTGACCAACCTGGAACAATTCAACGGTAAGCGTACCACCAACTTCACGACCTTCAAGATCAGCTTCTGTAGCACGGAATTCTTGAACTAGACGACCAGCTGCAACACCCGCTTTCGCGAAGTGGCCTTTCTGAGCGTTAGTTACGCGAGATTCGCGACGTTCACCAGTAGTGATTTGAATCGCTTGATAACCATCAGTTTCAAGCGTTTTGATTTGAGTGATGCGGTTAGGATCAACCTCAATCACTGTAACAGGCACAGAAACACCAGCATCTGTAAAGATACGTGTCATACCGCACTTGCGACCGACTAAACCAATAGCCATGTGCATAAACCTCTAAAAAAGCGGCCTAATTAACTTAGAGTGTTAATTAACCCGAAAGCCTTAACCCAATGCGATCTGAACATCAACACCAGCTGCAAGATCTAACTTCATCAATGCATCTACAGTTTTGTCTGTAGGTTGAACGATGTCGATCAAACGCTTGTAAGTACGGATTTCGTACTGGTCACGCGCGTCTTTGTTTACGTGTGGTGATGTTAAAACGTTAAAACGTTCAATGCGTGTTGGCATTGGAATTGGACCACACACTTGTGCGCCAGTACGTTTTGCGGTTTCTACGATTTCTTGAGCTGATTGATCAATTAGACGGTGATCAAAAGACTTAAGACGGATACGAATTCTCTGGTTAGACATACCAGTAAACTCCAAGCCAAATATATAAAGAATCACTCATGACGCATCCCACCCCACCAAGTAGAGCAAGTGTCAAGAGCAGTGAAATATCACTAAGGTCATGATCGATGCCACGACTGTAACGATAGTTGGTAATGCACATCTTGTGTTACCAACACCCCTCATATCGAAGGGTCGCTCATTATAACCATTGTTTAATGCATAAGCAAATCTCTTTTATGGTTTTATCCAAGTTTTCAATTTATGCATTAAAACAAGAGTTTATTGTATAAACATTAGGCGGTTCTGGCCAAAACATACTCTATGGCACGATTTAATATCTGATTTCCTTCAATAAATTTATGCTTGGTGGAATTTTTTAATTCAAATAAGTTTTGCACATATTTTCCTGAAAACTGTGCCAGCTCTTCTTCATTTTCCAAAAACAATTCCAGGGTTTCCGGAGTAATTTCCGGATGAAACTGAAAGCCCAAAACATTTCTGCCCAATTGATACATCTGATTCCGGCAGGCTTCATTTTCTGCCAGATGGACTGCCCCTTTGGGTAATTCAAAGGTTTCATTATGCCATTGCAGAATATTAAACTGCTCTGGCAAGCTAAAACAGCTTTCCGGCAGATTAGCGACTCGATGTACTGTGGTCCAACCCAATTCCTGCTCTGGATTGCGACTCACCCCCGCACCCAGGGCATTTGCTATTAACTGCCCACCCAGACACAGGCCAATTGCCGGTTTACCATGGGAGAGATAGCGACGCAACCAGCGTTTTTCTATTTTTAACCAAGGGAAATTTGCTTCATCATTCACACTCATGGTCCCGCCCATAATGATCAGCAAATCCACCTCTTCCACTGTAGGCAGCGCCTCGATCTCCAGAGTACGATCCACGGGTAAAGCAAAAAATTCAGTCGCTGTAATTTGCGCCTGATGCTGCTTTATAAATTCATAACAACTACCAAAACCTTCACCAGCAATATGCTGAAAATAATGCACTTTTAAATGCGACTTCATGAACCCCCACCTATTTTTTTAGCTATATGGATTTAGGTTTTGCAAAAATGAAGCCAACTTTTTCCAAGACCTGCCGTTTTTAAACAATTCACAACGTAACTGGCAGTGAGTCACAGATTCTCTTAAGCTAGAGTAATATTTGATTACATTTGAGCGCATTCACGTGAAACAAAATCCTCAAACCCGCCTGATTCATGCACCACGAAAGGCCCCTCAATCGATTTCCACCATTCAGCCTCCCCTCTATCGTGCATCAACCATTATTTTCAACAGCACCGATGCCCTGTTTAATCGCCACTGGACCGATGATTATGACTATAGCTATGGCACTCATGGCACACCTACAACATTTACCCTGGGTGATAACATTGCCCAACTCGAAGGCGGGGTCTATCACCTGCTCACACCGAGTGGTTTATCCGCGATTAATCTCGTGAATTCTTGCTTTTTAAGTCAGGGAGATGAAGTCTGGGTGGCCGATAATATCTATGGTCCGAACATGGAGCATTTACGCAATCTGGAAAAGCGTTATGGAATTACAGTCAAAGTCTACAATCCGATACAGGTTGAAACGTTTCAGCCTACAGATAAGGCCAAACTGATCTGGCTTGAGGCTGCTGGCTCAGTCACGCTGGAATTCCCAGACCTAAACAGTCTGATCAAAAAAGCCCAGGCACACCATATTCTGACGGCACTGGATAATACCTGGGGTGCAGGTCTGGCTTTTAATGCGTTTGATTTAGGGGAAGAGCATTTAAGTGTAGATATCACGGTCCACGCACTGACCAAATATCCAAGCGGTGGTGGCGATATCCTGATGGGTTCAGTGGTCACGCGCGATAAAGAACTACATAACAAACTATTCCGTACGCACGCCATTCAGGGCATCAGTGTTTCTGGCGATGATGTGGCACAGATACAACGCAGCCTAGCATCCATGCAGCTTCGCTATGAACATCAATCGAAAAACGCGCTGACCTTACTGACATGGCTGAAGAATCAATCTGAATTTATACAGGTGCTACATCCGGCCGATCCTGACAACGCAAGCTACTCATACTGGAAAGAAATTTGCCAACAAGGCCATAGTGCCGGTCTGGTCAGTGTAATTTTTGACAGTAAACATCAACTGCAAGATATCCGCAATTTCTGTGACAGCTTAAAACTGTTTAAGCTTGGCTTTAGCTGGGGTGGTCCTGTCAGCCTGGTCATGTTATATAACTTAAAAGACATGCGTGTGCTGGAACATTCACATTTGAAAGACGGCCTGCTGGTGCGGTTCTGTATTGGCCTAGAACATCCGGAAGATCTGATTCAAGATATCCAGCATGCCTTAGAACAAGTGAAAAAAGTTAAAAATGAATAGATAACAACAGGAAATCATATGGGTACACCAATCGTTATTGCTAAAAAAACCGCCGATACCACCCAGGATATCGTACTGCATTCTCAGCTTGCCAACCGTCATGGCCTGATTGCCGGCGCAACCGGTACCGGTAAGACCGTAACATTAAAGGTACTGGCAGAAAGCTTTTCCCGGATTGGTGTACCTGTATTTTTGGCTGACGCCAAGGGGGATGTATCCAGCTTGGCAAAAGCCGGAGCAAGCAATCCCAAATTTGATGAACGTATTAAAAGTCTGAATATCAACTCCATCCATTTTGCAGCCTCACCTGTGGTGTTCTGGGATTTATTTGGTGAGCAAGGCCATCCGATTCGCACCACCATTTCCGAAATTGGCCCGCTGCTTCTCGCACGTATTCTAAATCTGAATGACACTCAGGAAGGTGTATTGTCGGCAGTCTTCCGTATTGCGGATGATCAAGGACTATTACTGATCGACTTTAAAGATTTAAAGGCCATGCTGAGTTATGTCAACGAACATGCTGCAGACTTTAAAGCGGACTATGGCAACCTTTCTCCTGCCAGTCTGGGTGCGATTCAGCGTAATTTGCTGGCTCTGGCCGATCAGGGCGGCGACAAGTTCTTTGGTGAACCGGCACTGGATCTGATGGATTTTCTGCAAACTGACAGCCAAGGTCGCGGCAATATCAACCTGCTTGCTGCCGACAAGCTGATGAACACACCAAAACTGTATGCCACCTTCTTACTTTGGATGCTGTCCGAACTGTTTGAGCAATTGCCTGAAGTGGGTGATCTGGACAAGCCGAAACTGGTGTTCTTCTTTGATGAAGCCCATCTCTTATTTGATAATGCCAGCCCTGCCCTGCAAGAAAAAATCGAACAAGTCGTACGTTTGATTCGCTCTAAAGGTGTTGGGATTTACTTTGTGACGCAAAACCCACTGGATTTGCCTGAAAGCGTTTTAGGACAATTGGGTAACCGCATTCAACATGCCCTGCGTGCCTTTACCCCGAAAGATCAGAAAGCAGTAAAAACCGCAGCAGATACGTTCCGAGCTAATCCAGAATTTAAAGTTCAGGATGCCATTACCGAACTTGCTGTCGGTGAAGCTTTGATTAGTTGCCTAGATGAAAAAGGCATTCCGCAAATAGTAGAGCGTGGCTGGGTCATGCCGCCGCATTCATCCTTTACACCGATCTCGCTTGAAGAACGCAAGGCTCTCATGCAGCAAAGCATTGTGGCCGGGATTTATGAGCAGCAAGTCGACCGGGACAGTGCGCATGAAATGCTGCAAAACAAAGTCGCTGAACGTCAGCAGCAAGCTCAGGCTGCGGAGCTTGCCAAACAGCAAGCCAAGGAGCAAGAAGCTTATGCCAAGCAGGTAGCAAAAGAGCAGGAAGCATTTGCCAAGCAGCAAGTCCGCGAACAGGAACGTCTGGCACGTGAGCAACAGAAGGAAGCAGAACGTGCAGCAAAACAACGTGAAAAACTCACTCAAGACATTGTAGGTACCTTTGCTAAAAGTGCGGCACGCAGCCTTGGCGGCAGCACCGGGCAGAAAATTGTCCGCGGTTTACTCGGCTCATTATTTGGCAAAAGATAACTCACCTATCTCCGATCATTTTTATCATTCTTATGGGATATTTTAATATCCCATAATTTTTTTAGGGCTATATGCTGATGAGGTATTGTCAAGCTATTCTAAAAGATGTAATTTAAATACATCTTATAAATAACCGCCATGAGAGATCAAACATGACTCCGCAGCAAATTGACCTAGTAAAAGCAACAGTTCCTGTACTCCGCGAAAATGGCGTAGCCCTGACTGGTTATTTTTATAACCGTATGCTGGGTAATAATCCTGACTTAAAAGAAACCTTCAACATGGGTCACCAGCGTAGTGGTGCTCAGGCGCAAGCCTTAGCAGGTGCGGTTCTGGCATATGCTGAAAATATTGAAGACCCATCTGTACTTTTACCAGTAGTTGAGCTTATCGCACATAAACACGTGAGCTTAAACATTCAAGCCCCTGACTATAATATTGTCGGTGAAAACCTGCTTCATTCCATCAGTGAAGTGTTAAGCATTTCAATGGACGACCCATTGATTGGCGCTTGGGCAGCAGCTTATGGTCAATTGGCCGACCTGTTCATCAGTACTGAAAAAGCGATTTATGATCAGCATCAACAAACCAAAGGTAGCTGGTTAGGCTGGCGTAATTTTAAAATTGCGAAAAAAGTACAGGAAAGCAGTGAAATTACCTCGTTCTATCTTGAACCTGTCGATGGCGGTGAATTGCCGAAATACGAAGCTGGTCAATATATTTCTGTACGTGTTTTCGTTGAAGAACTTGGCTTAAAACAACCTCGTCAATATACGCTTTCAACTTGTCCACAAGCGAATTATTTACGTATTTCGGTAAAACGTGAAGATCAAAAAGGTGATTTGGTCCCAGGCTGGGTGTCGAATACACTCCACGGCCTGCCAGAAGGTTCAGAAATTGAAGTGTCTGCACCGACAGGGAACTTTTACCTGATTGACCCAAATAAACGCAATGTGTTTATCAGTGGTGGTGTAGGCCTGACTCCCATGATTGCTATGCTAAATCAGCTAGTGACTCTGGATATGCCACAACCTGTGACATTCCTCCATGCCTGCCGCAGCAAACAAGTACATGCAATGCATCAGCATATTCAGGACTTAAAAGCAAAATATCCACGCCTCAGCACATTTACCGCTTATGAGTTCCCGCATGCAAGCGATAAATTAGGTGAGGATTATGATGTCGCTGGACGTCTGGATTTAAGCACCGTAGATAGTGCATTGTTACCCGTCAATGCCGACTACTATCTCTGCGGCCCAATGCCATTTATGGCTGAACAGCAAAAGGCACTGGTAGCTCGTGGCATTCCTGCTGAAAATATTCACAGTGAAGCGTTTGGTACAGGTGGCGTTAAGCACTAACCCGATGGGTCAGCATAAAATAAAGAGAGGGTTAGTCTGGTTATACTAGACTAACCCTAATTTTTTACTTAAAAACATCAGTATTATCATGCAACTGAATAAATTCACTGACTATGCACTGCGAATTTTAATGTATGTCGCACAGCCACGTGATCTTCCCTATACCATTGCAGAACTTGCCGAGCGCTTGCAGGTTTCGCAAAATCATGCCATGAAAATCGTGCATTTTATGGCGAAACAGGACTGGCTCATCACCACACGTGGTAAAGGTGGCGGGATACGTTTAAATCCCCTCAGCCTGAACCTGCAGTTGGGACAGATTGTGCGGATTTTGCAGCGCGACAGCAATGTGGTGGAATGTAATAACCCGCCCTGTGTATTACGCCCGACCTGTGGTTTGAAAGGCATTTTAGATGATGCAGTGGAACAGTTTTATACCACCCTGGATCAATACGTGCTTCAAGATGTCATTACGCCACAAAATGTACGTTTCAGTACCCAGTCTCCCATTAGCCTGGTTAATCTTTAAAGTCTGCAGCTCACATCTTGTGACTTATTCTTGCGGCAAAGTTCGCTTGCCTGTGCGACTTCCTTTATAATGCTTCTTTGTAGATCATTTATTGAAGTTGAGTTATGCACCACAGCAGAGGAAAATCCAAAAACAGTAAGACAGCCCATGCGCCTAAGCAAAAGATCAGCTACGAGAAAAAAGTTGATTCTGCCATTACTGAATATGCTGTGCGCTCACTCAACTGGCTACGCAAAGCCGAATTTTTAATGAGTGCACCAAAACTCAATCTGTGTGTTGAAGATACAGGCTATGAAATTGCTTTTGCGGGCCGCTCTAATGCAGGTAAATCCAGTGCGATTAATGCCCTGACCAACCAGAAACAGTTGGCACGTGCATCAAAAAGACCGGGCCGTACCCAGATGATCAACTTTTTTAGTCTGGGCAATCCTGATCAGCGTCTGGTCGATTTACCCGGCTATGGCTATGCTGCCGTTCCTGAAGCCATGAAAATTGTCTGGCAAAAAGAACTAGAAAATTACCTGATTCATCGTAAGAGTTTACAGGGTCTGGTGCTGCTCATGGATATTCGTCATCCGCTACAGCACTTTGATGTGATGATGCTGGAATGGGCTTATTCACGTAAATTGTTCGTGCATGTCTTGCTAACCAAATCTGACAAACTGAACCGCGGCCCTGCGTCTAAAGCCTTGCAGGAAGTCAAAGCGGCATTGAAAAAGATGAAGCTGGATTTCTCGATTCAACTGTTCTCCTCTATGAATAAGCAAGGTCTGGAAGAACTGGCCAGCGTCATGGGTGGCCGTTTGAACTTTACCTTAGATCAAGCATCTGAATATGATCTGGACAGCATTCCGGAAGCATCAGCGCATGATTTGAATGAATCTGATGAACCGCTTGAAGAGCTCGAGCTTAGTGAAGCTGATTCTGAGCATGCTGAAGTATCGACTCATGATTTAAATGAAGCTGAAGAACCGCTGGAATTGCTTGAGCAGGATCAATCCGAGCTTAAAGCGGCAGATGAATTGAATCAGAATAAGCATTCACCGGATTAAGATCCATATCACCGCAATGGTCTGGGAGTTCTGGATTTATTAAAACTTACCTTATAAAAAAAGCAGACCAATGGCCTGCTTTTTTTATTTTTTAAATGTTTTAGCTATCTGTAGCTTGAAGATCGGGTTCACGCGTATGCCGGTCCACCACCACACTGATCATCATATCCCCTTGAACATTCACGACTGTGCGTACGGTATCCAGTAAACGGTCGATCGGTAAAAGAATAGCAATCGCCTCGGCAGGCAAACCGACCGACTGCAAGACCATGATCATGGTCACCATACCGGCACTCGGAATTCCTGGTGCACCTAAGGATGCAATCATCGCCGTGGCGCAGACCACCAGTTGCTGCCCCAGACTCAGATCCAGCCCCATTAAATTGGCAATAAATAATGCTGCTGCCGCTTCATACAGTGCTGTGCCATCCATATTCAACTGTGTACCAAGTGGAATCACAAAGCCTGCGGTATGTGGACGTACTCCTAAATTTTCCTGTGTGCATTTCATTGACAAGGGCATGGTGGCCGAACTGGAACTGGTAGCAAAGGCAGTAATCAGAGCAGCTCGTGTGCCTTTAAAGAACGTGACCGGATCCATCTTGCCGAAAACCCATAGCAATAAAGGCAAGACCACGATGCCATGAAAAATCGTCGTGCCGGTAACCACCGCAGCGAATTCAGCCAGACGACTGAGGACTGAAACATCTTCAGTGGCAATTAATTTAGCCAATAAGGCAAAAATACCAAGCGGTGCCAGTTTCATCACCCAGCCAATCATCAACATCATGATTTCGAAAAACTGGTGACTCAGCTTGCGCACAGTACGAAACTTATCCCCACCTGCCACCAGTGCCACACCAACAAATAAGGCAAAGACTACCACCGCCAAGACATTGCCATCGGCAAAAGCTTTAAACGGATTGATCAGGGTATTCTGAATAAAATTGGTAAAGAAAGATGAAGGTGTCAGGGTATCTGGCGTTTGATGTTGCGCCATGGCATCCTGGAACATCAGCACATCAACACCCTTACCGACATCAAACAAATGCGCACACGCCAGACCTAAAATGAGCGCCAAGGTGGTGGTGGTCACACAGCACATCAGGGTGATTTTCCAGGTGCGGCTTAGCTGCCCACCCGCCTGCAGATTGGATACGCCGACCACGATCGAGCTAAAAATCAGCGGCACTAACAGCATTTTTAACAAGCCAATAAAAATGCTGCTGACGATACCGATGCCATATAAGCTGACATCAAAAAATGAGGTCTGCGGAAATATCGTCAATAGAAATCCAAACAGCACCCCCAATACGGCGGCAATTAGAATTTGCGTATTTAAGCTCATCTTTTCATGCATTTTTAATATTGATCTTAAGCCGCACTATGCCATGCGAATTCTACAGAATCGAGTAATATTTTATAAACGCGGCGTGAGGACATGATATCAAATGGCCATTTTCATCCGGCTTAAAAACAAAAAGCCGAATCAGGGATTCGACTTTTTGAGCAGGAAGAAAAATTACTGTGTTTCGATTTCACGTAAACGGATCAAGCCTTCCTGAGAGGTACTGCAGACCAGCTCACCGTTCTGCCACATCCGGCCAAAATTCAGGCCACGCGAACTGGCGCTTTGGGTGGCATCCATATCGTAAAGCATCCACTCATCCGCACGGAACGGTTTATGGAAGTACATGGCATGGTCAATACTGGCACATTGCAAACTTGGCGAGATATAGCTCAGACCATGTGGACGAAGCGCTGTGGTCATCAAGGTAAAATCAGAATAGAAAGCAGCAATAGCCTGATGCAAGGAGATCTGATCGACTTCTGCAGCAATACGGTCATGCGTACGGATATAGTGCGCATAAGACGGTGCTTCAGGTTGAGGCTGGAATGGATTTTGCGGATTGACCGGACGAATTTCCACATGACGATCACGAGTGAAAGATGCACGGACATTTTCCGGAATAAACTCAATAATCTGTTTGATCAGTTCCGCTTCATTTTTCAGGCTTTCTGCCGGTGGATATTCAGGCTCTGAAATCTGGTAATTTAGCCCTTCTTCCTGATGCGCGAAAGACACCATACACATGAAAATGGTACGGCCATGCTGAATAGCGCGCACCTGACGGCTGACAAAGCTCTTGCCGTCACGGATACGATCCACTTCATAAATAATCGGTGCATTGACATCCCCGCCAAACAGAAAATAGGCATGTAATGAATGTGCTGGACGATCTGTGGTATAAGACGCGGCGCGTAGTGCCTGCCCTAAAACCTGCCCACCGAACACGCGCTTGCCCACCAGATTCCGGCTGATTCCCCGGAAAATGTTTTCTTCTAACTTTTCTAAGCTAAGCAGCTCGACCAGTTCCTGTGTTAAGGCATTCATAAGCAACCTATCTAATATTGGAGATATCCAAAATGGAAAAACGGATCTAAATAATTGATCTGGAATATTCTGCCACAAAATCAGACCGAAACTCTAAAGTTTGCATGACTGTTCTGTCATACTGATGTCATAAGTGACTAGGAAAAGCACCTGCTTTCACGCTAAAATTGAAGCACTTCTGTTGAAGTTGTTAAAAAAAGATATATTGTTTCGCTTTAGAAACCCGCAAAATAAATTCCCTCAGAAGTCCTGTGGTTTTGGTCAGTAAAATTAGGAGCAGCTATGTCCAAGAATGGCTTTGGTCAAATGTATCGCAAGCTTTCAAGTAAGTTACTTGATCTTGTGGTTACCCCTCATGTTCTTGGGGAAGTACCAAGTGAAGTGACAGCGCCTGAATCTGATCAGACTGCAGCAGAATCGCAGAAACTGGTCTGCTACGTTTTACAGAACCATTCGCGTAGTAATGCACTGGTGGTCGATGCAGAAACGCGACGCTTAAAATTGCCGGCTGCACTTGATCCAATGCAACTGGGCAATAATAAGGAAAAAGCATCGGTACTGTTTTTACAGCATCATGATGAAAATAATCTGCTCAGCTCACCACCGCATGCTTTCCCGCCGCGCCTGTTACGCCTGATTGAAATCCTGGAACAGCATCCTGAACTGGATGTCGAACTGGTACCGGTAACAGTACTTTGGGGACGTGAACCGGAGAAAGAAGATTCCTGGTTTAAGTTATTATTTACCGATACCTGGTCTACACCAAGCCGGGTCAAGCAACTGGTCAATATCGGCCTGCATGGTCGCCAGTCTTATTTAGAGTTCCATGAACCACAGTCTTTACGCACCTTGATTAACTTTGCCAAAGAGACTCATCCAAATTCAGCGCCGGCGACTTATATTGTCAGCACTTTAAATGATTATCTGGATGGTCAGCGCGAAGTGATTCTTGGACCGGATCTGTCTGACCGTCGCAATGTCATGCACGGTCTGATCAAATCACCCGATGTACAGGCAGCGATTCGCAATGACAGTATTCGTAGCAAAATCTCGATGCTGGAATCTGAACGTCGTGCCATCGGTTATCTGAACGAAATCGTTTCCGATTATTCTCATTCTACTGTACGTTTTGCCGATAAAGCGCTGACCCGCTTATGGACCCAGCTTTATGACGGCGTAGAAGTCCATAATTTCAGTACCGTGCGTGAATTGGCTAAGGATTATGAAATTGTCTATACCCCATGTCACCGCAGTCACATTGACTATTTATTATTGTCTTATGTGATCTATCGCCGTGGCTTGATGGTGCCGTATATTGCTGCGGGCGATAACCTCAATATGCCTTTTGTCGGTCAGATTTTACGTGGTGGTGGCGCTTTCTTTATTCGCCGTACTTTCCGCGGCAACGCGCTCTATACTACGGTGTTTAAAGAATATCTGTATAGCGTCCTGTCACGTAATACCCCGCTAGAATATTTTATTGAAGGTGGCCGTTCACGTACCGGTCGTTTGCTACCGCCAAAAACCGGGATGCTGGCAATGACCGTGCATGGTCATTTACGTGGCAAGTCCAAACCGATTGTATTTGTACCGACCTATATCGGCTATGAACGCCTAATGGAAGGTGGTACCTATGTCTGTGAGATGAGTGGTAAGCCAAAAGAAGCCGAGTCTATTTTTGGTATTTTGAAAACCCTGCGCAAGATTGAACGTATTTTTGGCAAGGTGCACCTGAACTTTGGTAAACCGGTATTTCTGGATGATATCCTGAAACAGCATGGTGCAGAAAATATCAAGATCGAAAAGAACGATGATCCGGTTCCACAAGCGGTTTCTGACGCGGTGAATAGCTCTGCACAGGCTATTCTGGAAAATATTAACAGTGCAGTCGTGATCAATCCGGTATCGTTATTATCTTTAATCTTGCTGGCCACGCCAAAACATACGCTGGATGAAGAAATCTGTATCAAACAGCTGGATACCTATCGCACCTTGCTCACCGCCCTGCCTTATGATGAACGCATGCAGGTTACACCGCTGTCAGGCAAAGAAATAATTGCCTATGCAATGAAGCTGAAACTGATCAAACGGGTGAAGCATGTACTGGGAGATATTATTGCGATTGAGGATAATCAGGCGGTTCTGCTAACTTACTTCCGTAATAATATTGTGCATACTTTTATATTGCCATCCCTGATTGCAGCCCTGACTGAACATAACGGCACCATCCGCCGTCATGATGTGATCAATATCAGCAGCACCCTATATCCGTTCCTCAAAGCTGAGCTATTTTTAAAATGGCATGAAGATGAGATTCAGGATCAGGTGAATGCGCATATTGACAGCTTAATTGCCTCAAAACTGATTACACAAGATGGTGAAAACCTGATTGCACCTGCACCAAATACAGAAGCACATCATCAGCTTGAAGTTCTAGCTGCACCAGTAACCCAAAGTCTGGAACGTTATTACATGACTTTGGCACTGATTACCCAGCGTGGTTCTGGCAATATTTCGACCCGTCAGGTGGAAGAGCTGAGTTATCTGGTCGGTCAGCGCCTGTCTGTGCTGTACGAGTTCAACTCGCCAGAGTTCTTCGATAAAGCCTTATTCCAAAGCTTTATTAAGGTATTAACCCAAAAAGGGTATCTATGTACCAATGAAGACAATGCCATTGTCTTTGATGAACAGCTGACCAATGTGGCGCAGTATGCAGATCTGGTACTGGATGAAGTGAAGTTGCAGATGCTGCATCACATCACCGACTTTACGGATGAAGAACTGAAAGAAGCTTTGGATGCAGTTGCGGCTGAACAAGCCAAGAAACGCGCGAAGCGGAAGAAGAAGTAAGGCTTTTTATTCCCTCTCCTTTCAGGAGAGGGTTAGGGAGAGGTAATTTAAAAAGCCCTTCTCCTGACCTCCCTTCGAGAAAGGGAAGAATATTCCTCTTTTACAAGGAGGAGCTAAGAATTATTTTTCCTCATCAACCCCAAATAATCCTCATAACAATCTGGATGCTCTAACTCAAATCCCATTTTCTGCATTCGGGTCGCATAAAGCTTCTTACCTGTCACCTGCTCACTTTCTACTTTAAGCAAAGGAAGCCCCATCTGCTTTTGGAACCATTGCAATATTTCATGCATTAATTTTGGATCGTTGTTTGTCACAATATAAGAATTTTCAGGATGTTCCACGTGAATCATCTGTGATAAGAAACGTGATAAATCTTCAATGTGAATCCGGTTGGACCAGTGCAGATTCGGATATCTCAACATCGAGGCGGCCATTTTTTGTAGGCGTTCTACCGATGCTCCATAAATCCCACTTGGACGAATGATGGTACATTTCTCAGGATAAGCAGTGAAATAAGCCTGCTCCATCTGCTGCAAGATTTTGCTCTGAGCATCATTCGGGTGAATTTCAGTTTCGTCATCTACGATTTCACCGGAATTTTGCCCATACACTCGTGTCGATGACACCACCACAATCCGTTTCACCGGATGCTGTTTCAAGGCAGAGACAATAGGTTGAACCGAATCCAGATAAGTTTGCTGATAGCCTTCAACCGTACTTTGTTTTGGACTAAGTAATACATAGACCCAGTCAATCGGTGTAACTGCTGTTAAATCCAGTTGATGCACATCCTGAATCAGATGAGTTGCGAATGAATCTGTTTTGGGACTCTGGCTAATTGTGCTAATTTGATGACCTTGCTCAAATAGTTGTTTAGCCACACGTCGGGATGTTTTACCATAACCGGTAAATAAAATATGCATTGAGCACCGAATCACAAATCTGGTTGAGGGGACATGGCTGCAGTCCATCAGTTACAAGGCGTTGGCAATGCCGCCGCTTCATTACTCGAAAAACTAAATATCTTCAATACTGATGATTTGCTTTTTCATCTACCACGTGACTATGAAGACCGTAGCACGATCATTCCCATGAATCAATTGAGCGTGGGACGCAGTTATCTGCTGGAAGGGATCGTTAAAGGTGTAGATTTTCCACCCGGTAAACGCAAATCTATGGCTGTGCTGCTGGATGATGATTTTGGCAAGGTTACTTTACGTTTTTATCATATCTATAAAGGTATTACTGACCGCTGCAAACTGGGTAACCGTTTAAGAATTTTTGGTGAAGTGCGGGTCGGTGCGCGCGGTCTGGAAATGTATCATCCCGAACTGCAAGTCATTACTGAGGACACACCTTTACCTCAAACCCAGCTCACGGCGATTTACCCTGCGACTGAAGGCCTGACCCAACCCAAAATACGGGATTATATTCAGCAGGCCTTGGCTCAATACAGCGACCATCTGCCTGAACTACTGCCAGCAAAATTTAGCAATGGTTATGCACTGAAACAGGCACTGGAATATATCCATCACCCGCCAGTCAATGCCAATATGCTGCAACTAGCACAAGGCTCACATCCTGCACAGCAGCGCCTGATCTTTGAAGAACTGGTAGCGCATCAGATCAGTTTATTGACACGTCGGGCCTTTATTCAGCAAGTCGAAGCGCCTTCATTTGCGCCCAGTAAAACCTATGCCAAACAGCTCTTAGCCAGTCTGGCTTTTGAAATGACCGGTGCGCAAAAACGTGTATCCAGAGAAATCGTGCAGGATTTAAAAAGCAATAAACCGATGTTGCGTCTGGTGCAAGGCGATGTCGGCGCGGGTAAAACCCTGGTGGCTGGTGTCGCAGCTTGCCATGCACTGGAAGAAGGCTGGCAAGTGGCGTTGATGGCACCGACCGAGATTCTGGCCGAGCAGCATTATCTGAACTTTAAACGCTGGTTTGAGCCTTTGGGCTTAAATGTAGCCTGGCTTTCCGGCAAGCAGAAAGGTAAAGCTCGCGCCGCTGCGGAACAGGTGATTCGGGATGGCAGCGCCCATCTGGTGATCGGAACGCATGCCCTGTTTCAGGAAAATGTCGAGTTTGCCAAACTGGGTCTGGTGATTATTGATGAACAGCACCGCTTTGGTGTGGATCAGCGCCTTGCACTCAGAAATAAAGGGCTAGATGGTATGTCTCCGCATCAACTGGTGATGACTGCGACTCCGATTCCCCGCACACTGGCCATGTCTGCCTATGGTGATCTGGATACCTCGGTGATTGACGAGCTGCCGCCGGGCCGTACCCCGATTCAGACCGTGACCATTCCATTAGATCGACGCGAAGAAGTCTTGCAACGGATTGCCAGCAACTGTGCTGAAGGTAAGCAGGCATATTGGGTGTGTACACTGGTAGAACAGTCCGAAACCCTGGATGCTCAGGCCGCAGAAGCGACCTTTGCCGAAATTCGCGAGCGCTTTCCTGCGCTGAATATCGGACTGGTACATGGCAAGATGAAAGCCGATGAAAAACAGGCGGTAATGCAGCAGTTTAAAAATAATGAATTACAGCTCCTGATTGCCACCACCGTGATCGAAGTCGGGGTAGATGTACCCAATGCTTCCATCATGGTAATTGAAAATGCTGAACGTCTGGGCCTATCTCAATTGCATCAGTTACGGGGCCGGGTCGGTCGTGGCGCCAAAGCCAGTTTCTGTGCCCTACTGTATAAACATCCGCTGTCTCAAAATGGTCAGGAACGCTTAAGAATCATGCGCGAAACTAATGATGGTTTCATGATTGCCGAGAAAGACCTGGAATTGCGTGGCCCAGGTGAACTGCTTGGAACCAAACAGACCGGGGACATGAATTTCCGTGTGGCCAAACTTGAACGTGATGATCACCTGCTCAATCAGGCACATTATGTGGCTCAGCAGATGCTCAAGGATTATCCCGATCAGGCCGAAGCATTATTGCAACGCTGGCTACCGGAAGCACCGCGCTATGCCTATGTTTAAATTACTGCAACATGGAAAATCCTGGCTGACCTGCTTACAGCCCTGCCAGCTCTGTCTGACCGATCATCAGTCCATTCATTCAGTCTGTGAAGATTGCTGGCGACAATTACCCTGGGCACATCAAACCATTCAACGGCAGGAAATGCAGTTCCAGATTGCCTGCGACTATGCTTACCCGATGGACCGGCTGATTCAACTGTTTAAATATGAACAGAAGCTGCATTTGCAAAATTTACTGGCAGGTGTGCTGTTAAGTTTAGACCTACCTAAAGTCAGTGCGATAGTACCGATGCCGATCTCGAATGAGCGTCTGGCTGAGCGCGGTTATAATCAATCTCTAGTGCTGGCCAAACATGTGGCAAAACAGTTGAATGTACCCATCTGGCAACCTGTTCGACGAATGAAACAACACTCGCAAAAGGGCCTAAGCCGGCTGGAGCGGATTGAAGACATCCAATCACAATTCCAGATCAGTACCATTTCCAAGCTGCGTTACCGTCGGGTGCTGATTATCGATGATGTGGTGACGACCGGCAGCTCGATTCGAGCACTGAGCCAAACACTTGAACAACTGGGCTGTCAAAAAGTTTATGCAGCCTGTCTGGCAGGTGCTCAAATCTGAAAATTTAAGCTTGGGCGAGTAACTGCGACTTCACCCAAGGAATCACAATTTCAGTGGTCAAGGGTGCGAGTCGTAGCTCTTTTTCATCCAGATCGACCCATTTCATTTCGGCAATTTCCGCTTCAATTTTTGGCGCTTGATCTAGACTTACCCAATAGACATAACTCACCAGTTGATGATCTGGTTCATTCGCCGTCTGGGTTTCAAAACGCCCAATGAATTGCTGAATCTGTGCCTGTGTGCCAATTTCTTCCTGAATTTCACGCAACATCGTTGCTTCTGGTGCTTCATTTGGCTCCAGCTTGCCACCAACCTGCATAAAGCAGGACGTCCCTTTTTTACGAACCACCAGCAGTTGCTGCGCTTCATTTAAAATAATGGCTGCAGCCACCGTAATCACTTTCATTTATTTTCTATAAATCATGCTGTGAACAGCTTATTTTACAAGATCGGTCTGATCGACCATACCCCATTTCGCTTCAGGCGGCTGATAACTTTCAAACTGGCGCAAAATATCATCCAGATTATCACTCACAATTAAAGCATCGCTAAAGCGCGCTTTGGTAAAACCTTTCTCAGTCGTCATATGGATAAATTTGAGTAAATCATCATAGAAACCATCTACATTTAAAAAAGCACAAGGTTTTTTATGAATTCCCAACTGTGCCCAGGTCCATTGTTCAAAAATTTCTTCCAGCGTTCCTGCACCACCCGGAATGGCAATAAATCCCTGTGCCAGTTCCGACATGCGGGTTTTACGTTCATGCATATTATCGACCACAAATAGCTCGGTAATATGCGGATGCGCCAGTTCACGATTGACGAGCTGTCTTGGAATTACGCCAATCACCTTGCCACCAGCAGCCAAAGCACTATCAGCTATAATCCCCATTAAACCGGAGCGACCACCGCCATAGACCAGCGTCTGATGCCTTGCTGCCAAGGTCTGGCCAACCTTTTCGGCAATCTGGGCATAGAGAGGATCCGAGCCCAGTGCTGAACCACAAAAAATTGCGATAGAATTCATCATTTCACTCTCCAATTGACGCTATATTGTACGAAATCGCTGCAAGCGCGTTTTTTCCAAAAATAACTGCTTAATATCAGTGTTTTTATTCAATTCCTTGTCTAAAATACACCCATTCCAATTCACATACTGCGCCAGGGAGAAAAGACAGCATGCTTGAAGCCTTTTACGCCACAGAGCGCGGTAGCTTAGAAGATATCACGATTAACGGTGATTTCGACCTGCATCCAGATTTAGTATGGCTTGATCTGATTGCACCTTCACAAGAAGAGCAGCAATGGATTCTAGATGCCTATGCGCAAAACTTACCGACCTTAAAATCGCTGGAAGATATTTCCTCGAGTGCCCGATTTTACCGTGATGATGACGGTATTTTGCATATCAGTACCTATTTTTTAACCAAAAATAAAAACTATCAGGTCGAGAACGAAAACGAAGATGAATCCAGCATGCTGGCGACGGTACAAACCGTAGCATTCATTCTGCATAAGGACCGTCTGTTTACCTTGCGTGGCGAAAAGCTGGTGGCCTTTCGTGCCTTCCGTGCCCGTGCGCGCCGCAATGATTATGAAATCGATTATAAAGATCCGACTTGGATTTTATTGGGTCTGCTCGAAGCCAAACTAGATGAACTGGCCGACATTCTAGAAGATGTACATAAAGATTTAGAGAAATATTCAACTGAAGTGTTGAATAACCGCCATCGTGAGCAGATTCTCGATCTGGATGACATGATTACCCGGCTAGCTCAACTGGAAGATATGCTCGGTAAAGCGCAGCTCTGTCTGATCGATTTACGTCGTGTTCTAACTTTCCTGTCTCGTCCACGCGCCTTGGGTAGTCATATTTATGATGCGGATATCCGAGAACTCAGTGAAGATGTGCGCTCGCTGGTGGAGCATGATGCCTTCCTGTTCCAGAAAGTGCGCTTCCTGCTCGATACCACGTCCGGATTCATTAACACGGAACAGAACGATACGATTCGTCGATTCTCGATCTTGCCAAGTATGCTTGCGCCACCGATGCTGATCGCCAGTATTTATGGCATGAATATCGAAGTTCTGCCTTTTGCACAAGGCACCATGAGCTTCATTATGGTCAGTATCATTTTGATCGGCTTTTTGATTGGGCCATTGATTTACTTTAGATGGAAGAAGTGGATTTAATTTCTTCACCCTCTCTCTAACTCTCTCCCATAGGGGTAAGCATCCGGCTAACACAGCCTTACCAAGCGATCCTATAAGCCTTAATTTAGTCCCCACCTAAAAACAAGTGGGGACTTAATCCATGAACATGGATATATATTCAGCAACACCTCCTATTGCTAAAAAACGCAGAACATACAGCAAAGAATTCAAACTCAGTATTGTCAATGCCTGCAAAAA
This sequence comes from Acinetobacter sp. AS5, assembly GCF_048957595.1. NCBI lineage: Bacteria > Pseudomonadati > Pseudomonadota > Gammaproteobacteria > Moraxellales > Moraxellaceae > Acinetobacter > Acinetobacter sp. AS5. Next base: position 44,487 of record NZ_JARDAL010000034.1, read on the forward strand.
TCCTAATACCTCGATCGCTTCGGTCGCACTGCAACATAGTATTAATGCCAACCTTGTCAGTCGTTGGATCAGGATCCTCAGCCATCATGATGGTGCCGTGCAGGATCCTACTCATGTGAATCCAGCATTTATTGCTTTGCCTTACACTGCTGCAATCAGCCAACCTATTGATGAGAGGATCACGTTGTGTATCACCGTGCCTCATACGAATAATGATATTCAGCTAAAATGGCAGACATCAGAAATACCTGCCTTGGCAGAATTACTCAAGGCACTGGCAACATGATCCGCATTGATGAAATCTGGTTGTCTACCCAGCCCATGGATATGCGAGCAGGAATGGATACTGTCATGGCTCAGGTGGTGAGAGCCTTTGGCTACATCAAACCGCATTGCGCCTACCTGTTCTGTAATAAACGTGGTCATCGTATGAAAGTGTTGGTACATGATGGACTGGGCATCTGGCTGTGTGCCCGGCGGCTGGAACAGGGCAAATTTCACTGGGCTCAAGTTCACCAAGGTGAAACCGTGGCCCTCAGCCCGGAACAGTTACAGGCACTGATCCAAGGTTTGCCCTGGCAGCGCATTGGACGACAGCAGGTGGTGACGATGCTTTAAACCAGGCTGTTCCATTCTGCTATTCTCCAAACGTTCTATTTCATTCTTCTCATGACCTCAGGCATACTGCGGTCATGAATACGCTGCCTGACTTAAGCCAACTGACCCATGAACAACTGCTGGAATTTACCCAGCAGTTGGCAATGCAGCATCAACAACTCGCAGAAGATAACCAACAATTAGATACCAAAGTTCAGTATCTTGAAGTATCCAATCAGCAATTAGATGCCAAAGTTCAGCATCTTTCCATTCTCAATCAAAAATACGAGCATGAGCTCGCACTATTTAAACAGCACAAATTCGGCAGTAAAAACGAACATCTCACCGCAAAACAAATCCATCTATGGGACGAAGCGGTTGAAGAAGATATTGCCGCGGTTGATCTGGAACTGGAACGGCTAAATGCAGATAAAACCGATGCAGCGACACACAAAGCCACAGTCAACAAACCTAAACGTCGTCCATTGCCAACTCACTTACCTACGATTCGCATCGAGCATGAACCTGCATCAACCCAATGCAGTTGTGGATGCCAACTCCGTCGTATCGGCGAAGATATCAGTGAAAAACTGCATTTCAGACCGGCACAGTTCTATAAGGAACAGCATGTGCGTGG
>NZ_JARDAL010000035.1:0-11264 GCF_048957595.1 Acinetobacter sp. AS5
CCACTTACCCAAGTTACGCCTTAAATTTGGCTCAATTAGGGGCGCTTTGCATTTCAAATCTTTGTGCAACAAAGCCGTGTGGCAAATCAAGGTTCAGGTTCAGTGACCAAGTTTCAGGTGCTGAGTGTGACGGGTGCAAAAAATAATTACCGTGCCAAAGTTCGCGCACATGTGGTGAAGTTTGAATCGACTGTACAAGACCAGCATTTGCGCAGGATTGCAGTATTGCCATTCCAGATGGCCGAGAAAAATAACCGACTGGCCAATGACACATCTGCCTATGAGTTTAGTCAGGAATTATCCGATACTTTAGGAAATTATCTGGCTCAAAGCGGACAGTTGAGTGTGGTAGATCGTCATTATCTGGATGAAATGCAGTCTGAAAATGCATTCCTGTATTGGGATGGTGCACCGCATGAGCTGGCGCGTATCGGTCAGAAAGTTGGAGCAGACTATTTACTGGTGGGACGAATTAATGATCTGTCTAGTGCCAGCCATCAGCAAATGTATGGTTTGAATGCCGGCGCTGAACAAGTGCGTTTAAGCTGGCGTGTCATTGAAGCCAATACCAGTAAAGTGGTAGCAGCGGGCACTTTCAATCGAACTCTGTCTAATTTAATGACACAGAATATTCTGACCAATAGTTTAAATGACAGTACGGCGGATAAAATTGCTCAGGGCTTAAACCCGGAAATTTTACAGGGCTTAAAATTACAGCCTGTACAGTCGCAGACTGGTCAATCTTATGATTCATCACCGGGCTATGAAATGACGCCAGGTTCAAGCGATCAACCTGTAAAATGGTAAGTTAATATTAGTTCGAATGATTTTTAACACATAAAGAATCTCTGACCTAAATGCAGGGATTTTTTATGTGTCGCTTTACAAGTAGCTCAAGCCTGCTGAAATTTCAGCTGACGTAACTGGCGGGCATGTTGCAAGGTGGTTTCACTAATCTCTACACCGCCTGTCATTCTTGCAAGCTCCTGAATAATTTCATTTTCCTCAAGGTCAATGATTGTGCTGCTGGCAGGATCAGTCTGCTGTTTTTTTACCAGTAGATGCTGATCAGATTGTGCTGCCACTTGTGCCTGATGGGTAATACACAGAATCTGTACATGCTGGGCCAGATCGGCCAGTAAACGCCCGACAATCTCTGCGGTACCACCACTAATCCCGACATCAATTTCATCAAAGACCAGCACTTCAGCTTCGGTTTTTTCCGCATTCATGACTTGCATCACTAGCGCAATACGCGAGAGTTCACCGCCTGATGCAACCCGGGCCAAAGGCTGTGCCGGAATGCCTTTATTGGCAGTAAACAGCAATTGAATAAAGCTGAGACCTTCACTAGAGGGATGCTCCAAAGGCTCAAACTTGAACTCAAAATGTGCTTCAGGCAATGCCAGTTGTTTGACCTGCTCAGTGAGCTGCTTGGCCAACGGTGCTGCGGCTTCACGGCGAATCTGATCCAGATGTTGGGCTTTATCCAGAAACTCCTGATAAGAAACCGCGACCTGTTCAGCCAGTGTTTCCGGATCTTCCAGTTGATGCAGCTGTTCTAATTCGGTTTGCCAGGCTTCATATTCTTCTTTGAGTAATTCTGGCTGGGTACGATATTTACGTGCCAGACGATGGAAGATTTCTAAAGTCGAATTTAGTACTTCCATGCGTTCCGGATCAAAACTCTGCCGATCCATAAACTGGCGTAAATTCGCTGCTGCATCTTCAAGTTCGCTTTGGGCATTCAGCAGGGAGGTGTAAATTCCGGAAAGCTGTTCGCTACGACCGGCATGTGATTCCATGCGACGTAGAATGGAAGCCAGTTCTTGGGAAATATTCTGTTCGCCTTCATCCAGACTATTCAGGCTATAGACACAGTCCTGCATGATCGCTTCATGATGGGAAAGCCGGTCAAATTCCTGTTCAATCTCCTGATAATCCGTCTGAACAATGTCTTCCAGTTCTTCTAGCTGCAGTTCCAAGGTTTCCATGCGTTGCTTACGGGTCGCTTGTGCATCTAGCGCTGCCTGATGCTGACGAATATTTTTCTGCCAAGTGCTATACGCATCACGTACTGCTTGAGCCGGCGCATAAAAATGATAATAACGATCCAGCCAGTGCTTCGGATAAGGTGGTTCTAATAATTGTTGCTGACTATGCTGGCTATAGAGTTGTACCAGTAAACGCCCAATTTCTTTCAGTTCAGACAGGCTGCTCGGACGTCCATTGATCCAGGCCTTACTACGGCCGGTGGCAAAAATCACCCGGCGTAAATGAATTTCACCTGATTCATCATCCAGCTCATGCTCTTTCAACCAGGCTGCTTCAGGACTGTGTTCCTGATAGCTGAAGCTGGCGGTGACATCCGCCTTTTCCGTACCATAACGCACATAATTGGTATCGGTTCGCTCACCCAGACAGGCAGACAATGCATCCAGTAACAGGGATTTACCTGCACCGGTTTCACCGGTTAAAACGTTAAAACCTTTATCAATATCAATAGCAAGATGCTCGGCTAAAGCAAAATTGATCAGAGTTAAATGTGTCAGCATAAACGCATCCGGGCTGCGAAAAGTTTGATTGAAATAGCCTGATGTTGGATTTGGGTCACAACATGGCTGTGATTATTATAAATCAGGACGAATCAATTTCATTCTATCTTAAATTTTAACGATTCATATATGCTTATTTCACTGTATTTTCGCAAGAAGCTGACTCAGAAGTATGTTAATTCACTGCTGATTTTCATATTTTTGACATCCCCAATCTTTAAATTAAAGACTCAATTGAGCCTGTTTTTAAAAGAGCGCGTGCAGATCGAAACTTAAGTTTATCTATCAGCAAAATACAGGCCAAAACATGCTGTAAATAGAAGGGGTTCAGGTGATACAGAATATTTGATCGACGCCGACAAACTTCGATTGATTAGTTGAGGGTGCACATTTAAACTACAGCAATCAAAATATTACAAAATGCTTTATCTGGAGAAATCGCATGTCAGCTCAGTTTGATCATGTATCGGTACTTAAAAAATCTAATGTATATTTCGGCGGGTTGTGTATTAGCCACATTGTACAATTTGAAGACGGGACCAAAAAAACTTTGGGTGTCATTCTGCCATCAGAAAATGCCTTGACCTTTGAAACACATGTTCCTGAGCGCATGGAAATTGTTTCAGGTGAATGCCGTGTTCAGATTGGCGATAGCGAAGAAAGTGAGTTGTTCCGTGCGGGACAGTCTTTCTATGTGCCGGGCAATAGCCGTTTTAAAATCGAAACCGATGATGTGCTGGACTATGTCTGCCATTTTGAAGGTTAAGTCCAGATTCAAGATCAGTGTAAACCGGGCAAGAAATTTCAGTGCGAATCGGTTAAACTAATCAGCTATAGAAATCCTGTGAAGTCAGCTTTACGGGATTTTTCTTTTGTATATAACTAATCTAGAGGTCGTTCATGGCAAAACCTGAATATTTTTATGGCGTACATTCAGTGGAGTCATTGTTAGAGCTTGAGCCTGAACGTGTCTTGACATTATTCACTCTCAAAGGACGCGATGATCAGCGTTTAAAGCGTGTACTGGAACTGGCTGAACCGTTTGGGATCAGTGTGCAGCAAGCCAGCCGTGACAAACTGGAAAAATTGGCTGGCCAACCCTTTCATCAGGGGGTCGTAGCCGCAGTTCGTGCTCATCCGACCCTGAATGAAAAAGATCTTGAATCACTCTTGAGTGCAAATCCTCAAGCGTTGTTATTGGCTCTGGATCATATTACCGATCCGCACAATCTCGGCGCCTGTATCCGTACAGCCGCTGCAATGGGCGTTGAGGCAGTGATTGCGCCACGTGATCGTTCTGCAACCTTGACCCCAACAGCACGTAAAGTGGCTGCTGGTGGTGCCGATAAAGTCAAATTCATTCAGGTCACTAATCTGGCGCGTACTTTGGGTCAAATCAAAGAAGATTTTAATGTTCGTGTTGTTGGTACCATGCTGGATGAAAAAGCGCTGCCGATCCAGAATTTTGATTTCACTGGTACCGGGGTTTGTGTAGTGATGGGCGCGGAAGATACTGGCCTACGTCCAATTACGCAAAGCCAATGTGATCAGACCGTGTATATTCCGATGGCAGGTAATCTGCAAAGTCTGAATGTCAGTGTGGCTACAGGTATGGCGCTGTATGAAGCCTGCCGTCAGCGTAATCTTTAATTGATGATGGCATTGTCAGATCGTACACAAGGCTATGTTTTTTTAGTTGTTACCATGTGCATCTGGGGCGGTTTTACCTTAACGGCCCGCTTGAATGCGCTTTGGCAGATCAGTGCCTGGGATATCGTGGCTTTGCGTTTTTCTCTGGCATTCCTGATTCTGATGCCGATCTTGCTCTATCGTAAAGAGGCCGCTTTTTTACTGAAAAAAGAGCCTTTTATTCTGGCGATGATTGGCGGGGTGATTTATTGCCTGTTTGCCTATAGTGCTTTTCACTACGCACCTACCGCCCATGCTGCAATTTTCTTGAATGGCTGTATTCCGATCTGTACCGCGATCATGGCTTTTTTTCTGATGGGGCAGGCTTTTGATAAACATACCTGGGCCAGCCTGATCATTATGATCGTAGTACTGTGTCTCATGAGTATGCTGATGTATCGGGAAACTGGTGTGGCCTTTGGGGCAGGGGACGGGCTGTTTTTTATCAGTGCTATACTTTGGGCCATTTTTACCGTTTTATTGCGTAAATATCAGTTAACTGCATGGCAGGCAATGAGCGGTGTGGCGATCTGGTCAGCAGTGGTCTATCTGCCCATTTATCTGCTATTTTTGCCAAAAAACCTGAGTGTGCCTGAACCACAGCATTTGCTATTTCAGACCATCTTTCATGGGGTGTTTGTGGTGATCATTGCCACATTAAGTTATGTAGCGGCAATTAAACGTCTCGGTGCATTTAAGGCAGGTAGTATTACCAATCTGGCACCTTTTATTGCTGCGATTCTGGCTGTGCCTTTATTAAATGAACCGTTAAGCCTGGCGATGGTCTGTGGCTTGCTGGGGATGGCAATTGGTGCCTTACAGCCCTGGCGCTGGCTGCAACATCAGGATAGCCTGACCCAAAAACTGGCAGAACAAAAAAAGCAGTCTCACTAAGACTGCTTTTTTTATGCTTCAAGCGGCTGCCATGTTTAAATATTTTTCATGTAATCCTTGAAGCTGGGCATACAGATGCTGCAGATGACCATCATTCAGGACGATATCATCGGCCATGGCCTGCTTGTTTTCACGGGACATCTGTACGGCAATGATATTACGAATTTGCTCGATGTTCTGGCCGTCACGTTGTGAGGCACGTTCAATTTGCAGCTCGATGGTGGCGTCAATCAGTAAAGTATGTTGAGTCAGTTGATGCTGATCGGTTTCAAACAGTAGTGGTGAAACCAGAATGGCATAGGGACTTTGTGCGGCCTGCAACTGCTGAATAATCGAGGTGCGAATTGCGGGATGGGTAATATTTTCCAACGTCTTACGTGCTTCGGGAGACTGGAAAATATGCTCGCGCAAGCCACGCCGATCCAGTGAGCCGTCTTCAAGCAAGACCCACGCACCGAAAGCCTGCTCAATCTGGGCCAGTGCTGGTTGTCCAATTTCGACCACTTCACGTGCCACCACATCGGCATCGACCACGACAATGCCTTGTGCTTCAAACCATTGACTGGCAGCAGACTTGCCACTACCAATCCCGCCGGTTAATCCAAGTATAAATTTCACTTTATTGACCTAAATACACTTTCATAATCTGCTCACCCCAGAGAAAAGCAATCCAGCCGGCAATCGCGATATAGGGACCAAAGGCAAAAGGCTGATTTTCCTTGCGGACTTTCAGCAGGATAATCCCGATAATCGCACCGACCAGAGAAGACAGCAGTACAATTAAAGGCAGTAACAGCGGTCCCATCCAGGCACCCAGGGCAGCAAGTAGTTTAAAATCGCCATAGCCCATACCTTCCTTGCCGGTAACGATTTTAAATACATAATACACCACCCACAGACACAGGAAACCAATGATATAGCCCCAGATGGCAGAGCCGGGTGAGGTATAAAGTGCATAACTATTCACGCCCAGACCCAGCGCGGCAAGGGGCAGGGTATAACGGTCGGGTAATAGCTGAGTATCAAAATCAATAAAGGTTAGTGCAATCAGTACATAGGTCAGGATCAGGCCAAACAGCATTTGCAGCGTTGCACCAAATACTGCTACAACCATCAGTGCACAGGCCGCGGTCAGAAGCTCAATAAATGGATAGCGGATACTGATCGGATTCTGGCAGTTGCCACACTTGCCACGCAAGAGCAGCCAGCTGATGACTGGAATATTCTGGTACCAGCGGATCGTTTGATGACACTTGGGACAAGTTGAAGCCGGTTTGCTTAAACTTAATTTGCTTTCATCAATAATCGGCTGTTCAGGATGCAGGAACAGCTGGCAATCGTGACGCCATTCCTGTTCCATCATCTTGGGGGTCCGGTAGATCACTACATTCAGGAAACTACCGATACATAAACTAAAAAGCCCAACTGCGATATATAGCGCGGTCGGGTTTTGACTGAAATACTGAATAAGATCTTGCATTAAACCACAGAACCCATTTGGAAGATTGGAAGGTACATGGCAATGACCAGGCCGCCGACGAGTACACCCAAGACTGCCATAATCAACGGCTCCATCATAGAGGTGAGGCCATCTACAGCATTGTCGACTTCATTTTCATAATGTGTCGCGACTTTGTCCAGCATGGCATCCAGTGCACCTGATTCTTCGCCAATGGCGACCATTTGCACTGCCATAGACGGGAACTTGTTGGTCACGCGCATGGCAAACTGTAATTGCTGGCCAGTGGCAACATCTTCACGGATTTTCATGACGGCATCTTCATAGACCACGTTATTGGTGGCACCCGCGGTAGATTCCAGCGCGTCAATCAGAGGGACACCAGCTGCGAAGGTGGTGGCCAGGGTACGGCTATAACGTGCGATAATCGCTTTATAAACCAGATCACCAAAAATCGGCGCTTTCAAGGCAGCTTTATCCAGAAAATCGCGGAATTTTTTACTACGTTTTTTGGCTTCCAGAAAAGCCGTAATCACAGCTCCAATGGCAATAATCAGCAGGAACCAGTACTTTTGCATCCATTCCGACATATTCACCACCATTTTGGTAAAAGCCGGCAGATCCGCGCCAAATGAAGAGAATAAATCCTGGAAAACCGGGACCACTTTCACCATCAGAATAATGGTCACAATTAATGCAACTACGACTACTGCAGCCGGATACTTCATGGCTTTTTTGATTTTTTGCTTGAGTAGTTCGCTTTTTTCTTTATAGATCGCGACACGATCCAGCATGGTTTCCAGCGCACCGGACTGTTCACCTGACTCGACCAGCGAACAGAATAGGTTGTCGAAATATTGTGGATATTTGCGCAGTGCTCCGGCAAAAGTATTACCGCCTTCAACCTCACCTTTAATTCCTAGTACAACTTCACGCATCGCCGGATTTTCCAGACCTTCTGCGACAATTTCAAAGCCTTGTACCAGTGGTACCCCGGCTTTCATCATGGTCGCCAATTGTCGGGTAAAAATGGTGATATCCAGTGTGCTGACACGTTTTTTCATTAAGCCTTCGAGAATATTTTTTTTCTTTTCCCGAATGGTCTTGATGCTGATACCTTGTTTTCGAAGGGTGACCTTGGCCAAAGCCATATTTTTTGCTGGCAATTCCCCCTTGATCTTTGCCCCTTTACGATCAATTCCTTCATAGCTGAAGATCGGCATCATCTGGCCTTTCTTTACTGCTGCCATACCTTTATCCTTATTTTAGATCAGCGCCCGATCATTCGCTGGTGACACGATTGACTTCCTGTAAAGAAGTCACCCCCTGCATCACCTTGATTAAACCTGACCGGCGTAAATTGTTAAAACCTGCACGTGCGGAAGCATCGGCAATTTCAAGTGCATTGCCGTCCTCCATAATAATTCTGGAAATTTCGGGTGTTACTTTCATAACTTCATAAATACCCACACGACCCTTATAGCCTTCGCGACATTCATTGCAGCCCACCGGTTCATAAATTTGGAACTCAGGTTGCTGCAGGTCCGTTTCGGTAAAGCCCATTTCTAATAAGCTCTGTTGTGGAATATCGGCAGGTTTCTTGCATTGCGAACACAAGCGACGTGCCAGTCGTTGTGCAATAACTAGATTCACCGAGGTGGCAATGTTAAAAGAAGGTACCCCCATATTACGTAAACGGGTCAAGGTCTCAGGCGCACTATTGGTATGCAGCGTCGACATCACCATATGACCAGTCTGCGCCGCTTTAATCGCAATCTCGGCAGTTTCCAGATCCCGGATCTCACCGACCATGACGATATCCGGGTCTTGACGTAAGAATGACTTCAGTGCGGCAGAGAAGGTTAGGCCAACTTTATTGTTGACGTTAACCTGATTAATCCCTTGCAAGTTAATCTCGACCGGATCTTCCGCTGTCGAAATATTGGTATCTTCACGGTTTAAGATATTCAGACCGGTATACAGTGAAACGGTTTTACCGGAACCTGTCGGGCCGGTGATTAGCAACATCCCTTGCGGTTTGTCCAGCGCCTGCATAAACAGTTCTTTTTGTTCCGGTTCATAGCCCAGAGCATCAATCCCCAGCATCGCGCTGGAGGGATCTAGAATACGCAGTACCAGTTTCTCACCAAACAGGGTAGGGAGAGAGTTAACACGGAAATCAATGGCTTTATTCTTAGAAAGTTTTAACTTAATACGACCATCTTGCGGTACACGCTTTTCCGAAATGTCCATTTGCGACATAACCTTAAGACGCGAAGACAGGCGGTTTGCCAGCTGTAAGGGCGGGGTTGCAATCTGACGTAGAACACCATCGACCCGGTAACGTACCCGATAGATTTTTTCATAAGGTTCAAAGTGTAGATCTGAAGCGCCCATACGGATCGCATCAATCAGCAATTTATTAATATATTTGACAATTGGTGCTTCATCACCTTTATTGCTTTCTTCATCTTCTTTATTTGGATCTGAGGTGTCGATATCGACATCCAGATCGAAATCTTCATCAAACTCAAAGGTACTTTCTTCGGTAAAATTCTGCTCGATCAGTTTTTCAAGTTTATTGTGTTCAACAATAATGGTTTCAATATTGAGTTTAGTCGAAAAACGGACTGCATCAATCGCTTCGATGTTGGTCGGGTTGCTGGTTGCAACATATAAAATACTGGAATTTTTAAAAATCGGCAGGATGCGATGCTTGGTAATCAGCTTTTCATCAATCGCATCGCGCAAAATTTGGGCAGGATCATAGGCACTGATATCAAACAACGGTTCGCCAAATTCCACTGAAATCGTTTCAGCAATGACGGTCGGAGAAAGCTGCTGCTGGTTAATTAACTCAGCCACAATATCGACTTTTTCTTGTTTGGCATGCGCCAACGCACTGCGCATATCTTCAGCTGAGATGACGCCTTCCTCGACCAAACGACGAATAAATCCGGTAAATCTTGGCGACCCCTGTAATGCTGTCATGCTATAAATGCCTACTCATCAAATTCTTTTAATTGCTATACTAAAATTATACGTTTGTTACGTAAAAATACCATAGCCAAGAGTGCCGCTAGCTTCCTCATCTCCAGTAAAAGCATGAACTGGTTAGAAGAAGTCCCCATTTTTTTAAGTGATAACAAAAAATAACCATTTTGGATAGTCTAAACCGAGAATGAGTGATAAGAAAACTATTCTTTTAATTTTCCAATTCCGTGTAGAATGTGCCCAATTCAAAATATGTAAATGAAATAGGTTAATTATGTCGGTTTCGACGATTACCCCTTGGGTGATAGGTAACTGGAAAATGAATCCGGTGCAGGCAGAGGCATTGAGCTTGGTGCGTGGTATTAAGAATTTGCTGGAAACTGCGCCAATTGCCGAAGATCGATGTTATTTAGGTGTGGCACCGATTGCCATTGCCTTAAGTCAGATTCAGGCAGAGCTGTCATCTGCGGTTCGTCCGATTTATACTGTAGCACAAGATGTTTCACGTATTTCAGGAACGGGTGCCTATACCGGTGAAGTCAGTGCTGAATTACTCGCAGACAGCCAAATCCAGTATGTACTGGTAGGTCATTCTGAGCGCCGTGAAATATTTGCGGAAAATACTGATATTTTAAATGCTAAAATCAAAAATGCTTTAAGTGCTGGTTTGACGGTAATTTATTGTGTCGGTGAAAGCCTGGAACAACGTGAAGCAGGGCAGGCAGAAACTGTAGTATTGCAACAAATTTGTGATATCGCTGCTGTGGTTGAAGCCGAACAATGGAAAAATATCGTGATTGCTTATGAACCGATCTGGGCAATTGGAACCGGTAAAACAGCTTCTCCTGAAGATGCACAGGCCATGCATGCACAAATCCGTCAAGGTTTAAGCCAGATTACGGGCTATGGCGAGAGTATGGCGATTCTATATGGTGGTAGTGTCAAGCCGGAAAATGCAGTAGAGTTAGCAGCCTGCCCAGATATCAATGGGGCATTGGTCGGTGGTGCATCACTCAATGCTGAGTCGTTCCATAAAATTGCTCATGCATTTGCAAATACACAATAATTAGGAGTTGAGCATGCAAACTTTTGTGCTGGTAGTACATATTATCTTAGCTGTTTTGATGATTGTCTTGATTTTGGTTCAGCATGGTAAAGGTGCAGATGCTGGTGCCTCTTTCGGCGGTGGTGGTGCAGCGACAGTATTTGGAGCATCGGGTTCGGGTAATTTCATGACCCGTTTGACTGCAATTTTTACTGCACTGTTTTTCGTAACCAGTCTGACTTTGGCGATTTTAGCCAAGCAACAAACCTCGAATGCCTATAGTTTGGGATCGGTTCAGTCTGCGCCGACCACACCTGTACAATCGAATAAAACTTCACCAACTGCACCAGAAACGACCGAATAGTTTTAATTAATCCTTTCTTTTTTTCAGTGATACGACTAGAATGCGTCACAGCTGCGGTGGTGGTGGAATTGGTAGACACGCTACCTTGAGGTGGTAGTGCTTTCGGGCGTGGGGGTTCAAGTCCCCCCTTCCGCACCAACTTATAATCCAGAAATTTAAGTTGGTGTATGCAGCTGAAAAAACTTCTGTTGATGCGGGATGGAGCAGTCTGGTAGCTCGTCGGGCTCATAACCCGAAGGTCGTTGGTTCAAATCCAGCTCCCGC
>NZ_JARDAL010000036.1:0-34287 GCF_048957595.1 Acinetobacter sp. AS5
GCGGGATGGAGCAGTCTGGTAGCTCGTCGGGCTCATAACCCGAAGGTCGTTGGTTCAAATCCAGCTCCCGCTACCAAGTTTCTAAAAAGAGGCTCACAACAAGGTGGGCCTTTTTGCACAGTGGGATTTGAAAAAATCTTAAATTGTGCATTAATTGGGGCGATTTACGCCCTTTTTTATTGGCTATCGTGTAGTGTCGACATTATTTGGTCAAATCTCCATGTTTCACTACTACTATAGTTTGTATTGGTTTGTAGTGGTCAAATAGATCATAAAATCGCACCAGATGACGAGAGTAAATGAAGCTATCAAATAAAACTCAAGCACTTCAGGACTTGATTGCACCAGCAGTTGAAGCCTGTAATGTAAACCTTTGGGGGATTGAATTCCTGCCACAGGGTAAATGTTCGTTATTACGTATCTACATCGACAAGCCAGTCGATGAGAGCGTTGCACCAGCAATCAATGAAGATGGTGAAGAAGAGCAGGGGCGTGGTATTGGCGTTCAGGATTGTGTGCGTGTCACGCAGCAAGTGGGCGCAATGCTGGATGTTCATGATCCGATTTCGGGTGAATATTCACTTGAAGTATCTTCGCCAGGCTGGGACCGTCCATTCTTCCAGCTCGAGCAGATGTCAGGCTATATCGGTCATACCGTAGCACTACGTTTGATCAGTGCGGTAGATAACCGTCGTAAATTCCAGGCCAAACTGGTTGCTGTCGATCTTGAAAATGAAATGATTCAAGTTGAAGTAGAAAAGCAACAGGTATTGGAGATCGACAGTCACAATATCGATAAAGCAAATTTGGTCTTCCAAGATTAATTGAATAAATAAAAATTTAACGAATAGGTGACGTATGGCACGTGAAATTCTGACCGTCGTTGAAACGGTTAGTAACGAAAAAGGTGTACCTCGTGAAGCGATCTTTGAAGCGCTTGAGCAAGCTTTAGTTGCTGCGACAAAGAAAAAATTCTACGAAGGAACACATTCGGAAGAAGCGCGTTTACGTGTGGAAATTGATCGCAAAACAGGTGACTATCGTACTTTCCGTCAGTGGGAGGTGGTTGCAGACGAAGACCATGAAATGCCAGCTTGTCAGGATGCCATCTCTGATGTCGATCCGGCAAAATGGTCGATTGGTGACATTCGTGAGCTTGAAGTTGAATCGATTGACTTCGGTCGTATTGCAGCGCAAATTGCCAAGCAAGTGATCGTACAGAAGATCCGTGAAGCAGAGCGTGCACTTGTAGCCGATGCTTACGAATCTAAAGTCGGCGAGCTGATCTACGGTGAAGTGAAAAAACAAACCAAAGACGGCTTCATTATCGACTTAGGTGACAATGCTGAAGCGTATCTTGCTCGTGAAGAAATGATTCCGAAAGAAATCCTTCGTCCGAAGCAACGCGTGAATGCGATTCTGTTCAATGTCAACCGTGAAGGTCGCGGTGCGCAGTTGCAACTGTCGCGTGCTAAACCGGATATGCTGATTGCATTGATGAAGAAAGAAATCCCTGAGATTTCTGAAGAAATCATTGAAATTAAAGCGGCGGCTCGCCAACCAGGCGTTCGTGCTAAAATTGCAGTGAAAACCAATGACCACCGTATTGACCCGGTGGGTGCTTGTATTGGTATGCGTGGTACCCGTATCCAGGCTGTACAGCAAGAGCTCAATGGCGAGCGTATTGATGTAGTCGTTTGGTCGGATGATCCTGCGCAATATATCGCAAGTGCATTGGAACCAGCAGATGTATCGAGTATTGTCATTGATGAAGATGCACGTACTGCAGATATCATTTTCGCAACCAGCGATCAGTTGGCACGTGCGATTGGTTCACAAGGTCAGAACGTTCGTCTGGCATCTGAATTGACTGGCTACAAGCTGGACATGATGCTGGAAGAGGAATACTACGCCCGTCAACAAAACGAAGCGCAACAATATTTAGACATGTTTGTTACCCGTCTGGATATCGCGGAAGATTTGGCGATGGCATTGGTAGAAATGGGCTTCACCTCGCTTGAAGAAATTGCTTATGTCCCTGCAGAAACGTTTGATGAAATCGAACTAGATGCGGAACTGGTTGAACTACTGCAAAGCCGTGCGAAAGAAATTGCACTTGCTGATGCATTACAACAGCAAGAGAACATACAAGCGCCAAGTGAAGAACTTGTTGCAATGGAAGGCATGACAGTAGAGATCGCGCAAGCGCTAGCAGCTCGTGGTGTGGTAACAGTGGATGATTTAGCAGATCAGGCGACTGACGATATCGAAGATATTGAAGGTTTGGGTGCTGAGAAAGCAGGTCAACTCATTATGAAAGCGCGCGAATCATGGTTTAACTAGGAGGTAGTATATGACGGACAAGTCGATTAAAGAGTTAGCCCTCAACGTGGGTCGTCCAGTTGAGAAGCTCCTAGAGCAGGTTCGTGAGGCAGGTTTACCACAGCGTAAAGCTGACGATATTATTACCACCGAACAACAAGACAGCTTGATGAGCCATGTGAAAAAGTCACAGGGTTCAGAAAGCCAAGCAGGGCAAATCACGTTGAAACGTAAAACGACTAGTACGGCTAAAGTAGCCAGTACTTCAGGTAAGGCGAAAACGATTAATGTAGAAGTTCGCAAGAAGCATACATTTGTTAAGCCGGATCCAGAACAGATCAAAGCAGAAGCATTGGCGAAAGCCAAGGCTGAGCAACAGGCCAAAGCTGCGCCTGAACAGAATACAGCGCAAGCTGCTTCTGCTGAAGCTCCAAAAACTGGCGTAAATAACGCGAATAAAGCTTTAGAGGCGATGCGTGCTGCTGCAAAGCAAACCAGCGACAAGCAAGAAGTTTCTAAAGCTGCAGTTGTGGTAAAACGCAAATCAACCAACAAGCCGATTGTGAAGCAAGTTGTTAAACCAACTGAAACCGCTGAACAGAAAAAGGCACGTGAAGCAGAAGCAGCAAAATTAAAAGCTGTTGAAGAAGCGGCACGTCGTAAAGCGGCTGAAGAAGCGCAGCAACGTACGCTTGAACAAATGCGTCAAATGGCGTCCAAGTACACCGCGGAAGATACCACTGCAACGATTCGTGTTGTTGATGATTCTCCTCTGGCTGCCGGCCTTGTTGGTCAGGCATATGAAGACTCTTTTGCCAAAGAAGACCGCGAAATCAAACGTGGTACGAATACGCCGAGCGCGCGTGCACCTAAAAAAGGTGGTCGTCGTGGTCAGGAAGAGCAAAGCTTCAGCAAACAGCCTAAGCGCGGTTTAAAAACTAGCCAGGGCAACAAGCACGGCTTCGAAAAACCTGTGAAAAAACAGGTTTACGATGTTGAAATCGGTGAAACGATTGTCGTTGCTGACTTGGCTGCGAAAATGGCAGTTAAGGTTCGTGAAGTGATTAAATCACTCATGAAAATGGGTGAATTGGTTACTCAGAACCAGGCGATTGATCAAGAAATTGCTGCACTTGTTGTTGAGGAAATGGGCCATAACCCGGTACTGGTTTCTGATACACAAGCTGAAGATAACTTGCTTGAAGCAGCTGAAGAAGCACGTGGTGCGCAATCTACGCGTGCGCCTGTTGTTACCATTATGGGTCACGTTGACCATGGTAAGACATCGCTGCTTGACCGTATTCGTCGTGCCAAAGTGGCTGCTGGGGAAGCGGGCGGTATCACACAGCATATCGGTGCTTACCATGTAACTACTGATAAAGGTATGATTACATTCCTTGATACTCCGGGACACGCAGCATTTACTGCAATGCGTTCACGTGGTGCGAAAGCAACAGATATCGTGGTTCTGGTTGTTGCAGCAGATGATGGTGTAATGCCACAAACTGCAGAAGCAATTGACCATGCACGTGCTGCAGGTACACCAATCATTGTTGCAATCAACAAGATGGATAAAGAATCTGCTGATCCAGATCGCGTATTGAATGAATTGACTGTGAAAGAAATCGTGCCAGAACAATGGGGTGGTGACGTTCCAGTGGCAATGGTTTCTGCACATACTGGTCAAGGTATTGATGAACTTCTTGATATTATTTCGATTCAAGCTGAACTTCTAGAGCTTAAAGCATCGGAAGAAGGCGCTGCACAAGGTGTCGTAATTGAAGCACGTGTAGACAACAGCCGTGGTGCGGTAACGTCTATTCTGGTTCAAAACGGTACATTGAAAGTAGGTGATCTCGTTCTTGCCGGTTCATCTTATGGTCGCGTTCGTGCGATGACGGATGAAAATGGTCAGCGTATCAAATCTGCAGGTCCTTCGATTCCAGTGGAAATTCTGGGTCTTCCAGAAGCACCAATGGCGGGTGACGAAGTTCTTGTGGTGAGCGACGAGAAGAAAGCACGTGAAGTTGCCGATGCGCGTATGGATCGTGAACGTCAAAAACGTCTTGAGCGTCAATCTGCAATGCGTCTTGAAAACATCATGGCGTCTATGGGCAAGAAAGATGTACCTATCGTGAACGTTGTGTTGAAAACTGACGTACGCGGTACCTTGGAAGCATTACACGTTGCACTTGCTGAGCTTGCGACTGACGAAGTTAAAGTACGTATCATCGGTTCTGGTGTAGGTGCGATTACTGAGTCTGACGTGACACTGGCTGAATCTTCAGAAGCAGTTCTACTCGGCTTTAACGTACGTGCGGACAATGCTGCGCGTCAAAAAGCAGATGCAGACAGTATCGACATTCGTTATTACTCAATCATCTATCAATTGATCGATGACGTGAAAGCAGCAATGAGCGGTAAGCTTGCACCTGAACATCGTGAAACGATTCTGGGTGTTGCACAGGTACGTGAAGTATTCCACTCAAGTAAATTCGGTGCGGCTGCAGGCTGTATGGTGCTTGAAGGTGTATTACATCGTAACAAACCGATTCGCGTATTACGTGATGACGTGGTTGTGTTCCAGGGTGAGCTTGAATCTCTTCGTCGCTACAAAGAAGTGGTTGAAGAAGTTCGTGCCGGTATGGAATGTGGTCTTGCGGTGAAAGGCTATAAAGACATCAAACCTCTCGACAAGATCGAAGTGTACGATGTTCAACTGATTAAACGGAGTCTTTAATGGCGGGTAGTCAACGTCTGAAGCGTATGGCGGATACAGTACAACGCGAGTTGTCAGAACTGATCCGTCAGGAGCTGAAAGATCCACGCTTAGGTGGTCTGGTGACCATCTCTGCGGTGAAGGTGAGCCCAGACCTGGGATATGCGGAAGTTTATGTCACTGTAATGGGACGTGAACTTGGCGACGAACAAAGCGAAGCGGCAAATAAAGAAACTCTGGATGTATTAAACAAAGCATCCGGTTTCCTGCGCCATGAGCTGAGTCGTCGTATTAAAACCCGTATTACGCCTCGTCTACGTTTCCATTATGATAAGACCAATGCATATGGTAACTATATGTTTGGTTTGATCGCTGAAGCTGTGAAGGACTTGCCTGAAGCAGAAGCAAAAAAAGACGATGAATAAGTCTTAGGACTAAAAAAGCCACCTTCGGGTGGCTTTTTTATCTCTCTATTTTGAGATTTAAGAAAATTTGAATTGCTTGCTCAATTAACCTAAATCATCATTGCGATTGATTTTCTTTTCATAAAAAGCACGGCGACGTGAGCGCTGCCAAGGCAGAGGGCGTTCCAGCGTTTCCGGAACCTCGCCACTCAAAGAGCGTAAACGCAAATGCAATGCAGCCTGTGCCATCAGGTTGGCAGATACCGGTGCGGTAATGAAGGCGAACAGGGTGATGAGCACTTCAGCAAAACCGAAACGGCCATATATGGCCGAAAACAGAATTGAGGCCATCAAAAAGCTGCCCAGGCCCAAAGTACTGGATTTGGTCGGGGCGTGCAGACGCATAAACAGATCGGGCAGACGGACCATACCGATCCCGCCGACCAGCATAAAGAAAGCACCAATCAATAAAAAAATCGACACCAGTATTTCTAAAATTAAGGACATTTAAAAACTCCTAGTCGATCACATGGCCAGTGGTGAAATAACGTGCCAAGGCTGCAGTCGAAACAAAGCCAAGCATCGCAACCAGTAAGGCCCCTTCAAACAGGAAGCTGCTACTCCAGTAAATCCCTAAAATGACAATCAGACAGGTGGCATTCAGGAACAGGGTGTCGAGTGCCAAGAGCCGGTCAACGATAGAAGGGCCAGTGATGAGCCGGATCAGGCAGAGTAACATCGAGACAGTGATAGCACCCAGGCAAATCATTAATGCATAAGGCAGAATAGTCATGCTTTTTCTCCTGTCTGTGCGCTGAAAATTTCAATCAGAGGCTGTTCGTAGCGCTGTTTGATCGTTTCGATTTCTGCTGCTTCATCCTCTGTGCTTAAGGCATGAACCAGAATATCACCACGATCCTGATCAATGCCTGCAGATACTGTACCGGGCGTTGTGGTAATGATCATTGCCAGCAAGGCATTGACTTCCTCATGCTCGGTTTCCAAAGGCACGCGAAACCATTTTGGATGCAGGTTCTTGGTTGGACCAAGTACCAGTTTTGCGACTTTAATATTGGCTACTACAATATCCCAAACCACGACAAAGAACAGGCGCACGGCAGGAGCCCACTGGATATTCGGGGTATAGTCAATAAAAGGTGCAACCATTTTCGGAATGACAATCGCCAGAACCAGCGCGAAAAGCAATGTTCCAGCTTCCAGATTATGTGCCAGTAGAATCCAGCTTAGCCCAACGATCACAGAAACTAGCGGATGCGGGAACCAACGTTGCAGGAATGATACAGCCATTAAGGTCCCTCCACCGGTTTAAGTTGATTATCATCATATCTGTTTTGTTCAACATACTGCTGATCAATCTGGCGTTGCTTGAATTCAGAAATATTTTCACCTTCCAGAGTGGCTTCCGAAATCGTATAAGGAACCAGATGTGCATTCGGATCGACTGTCTCACCACCGTACTTGGTTTCAGGTAAATAGCTTGGATCAAAAGGTTGCACACTGATAAACTGGCCTTCTGCATCGCGTTTTAACAAGGCAGCTTCATAAACCGGATTATTTTTAATCTGTTCTGCAGTCTGATAATTATATTGATAGATCGGTCCGGCAAACACCACATAGGCAGTCAGGCCAGCAAGCAATAGATAGATTACACGATCATTACGTGCCGGTGCCTTACTTGGTAGGGCTTCGTATTTGTGAAAATCTTCAGAATTAAGGTCATCCTCAGGTCTGGTCGAACGCCAGAACAGCACGAAACCAACCCGGGTAAAGGCCAGAATACTGAGGAAGCTTACCAATAAAATGGTCAGGATAATAATCATCTGATAGTCTGAATTGGCAGAAGCCTGCAAAATAAAGACTTTACCGAAGAAACCACTAAACGGTGGCAGGCCGGCCATCATCAAGGCAATGATGAAATAGACAATCGAAACCAGCTTGTTCTGTTTCATCAGTGGCGCGATTTTAAAGTGATCCTTAAATTCGCCGCGCTGTGAGGTAATCCAGCCTGACAGGATATAAAAGGCTGCGCCAATCAGGGTACTGTGCACCATATAATACAATGCACCGGCCCAGGCTGCAGTTGTATTCATGCCGATTGCTACCAGAATTGTTCCGACTGAAGACAGCACCATAAAGCCGATAAAACGGCGCAGACGTTCTGTGCCGATTGCGCAAATCACGCCATAAACCGACGTAATCAGACCAATCACCAGCAGGCAATTCATCAGGATCTGGTGGCTGTATTCATCATCAAAAACAGTTCCATTAATCCGTAAAATTGCATACACCCCGACTTTGGTCATGATGGTAAAGAGTGCTGCCACAGGTGTGGTGGCTACGGCATAGGTTTTGGGTAACCAGAAGCCAAGCGGTAGCATCGCCGCTTTAATTCCGAACACGACAAACAGCATTAATCCACCAGCAACCGCCAGCATGTGCTGATCTTCAGCGAGGGTAGGCATCAAGCGGGCCACATCTGCCATATTCAGACTGCCGACACTGCCATAAATCATCCCGAGTCCAATCAGGAATAGGGCAGAAGCAAACAGATTAATGGTGACGTAGTGGATTCCCAGCTGGAAACGGGCCTTGCCTTGTCCATGTAGCAGTAGTACATAGGATGCCATCAACAAGATTTCAAAAAACACGAACAGGTTAAACAGGTCACCGGTCAGGAAGGCACCGGTCAAACCCATCAGCAGGAAATGCACCATGGCATGGAAATAACGCCCACGCATATCCCATTCTTTACTGGCATACCAGAGCACCGGCACTGCAAGGGCATAGGTCAAAACCAGCATCATCGCAGAGAGCTGATCGAGAACCAGTACAATACCAAAAGGTGCGACCCATTCGCCCAGCGTATAAACATTGATCTGACCCTGACTACTGTCTACTAAATAGCTGACAGCAATGATCAGGCCCAAGATACTCGAGACATAGCTGATACCCCGACGCCAGGGCTGACGCCAGTCCGTCACCAGAGAGCCTGAACCCGGGTTGCCTAAAAGAACCAGGACAAAAGCGGTAAAGGCCGGTAAAAGAATACCGAAAATAGGGGTATGTTGATTCCAGAAATTGAGAAGATCAGTCATTAAGGCTCATCCTCGCGCGGGTCAAGATTTGGTATTTCTTCTTTGGAGTCAACGTGGTCTGTTCCTGATTCGTAGCGGCTACGCAATGCCAGTTGGACAATAAAGGCAGTGGTGGCAAAGCCAATCACGATGGCTGTCAGCACCAGTGCCTGAGGAAGGGGATCGGTCACTTTCGAGGCTTCAGTCAATACTGCAGGCGAATTCATCTGAATTCGGCCCATGGCAAATAAAAACAGGTTGACTGCATAACCAATCATGGCGAGACCCAACACTACCGGGAAGGTACGGGCACGCAGGATCAGATAAATGCCTGTGGCCGTCAGCAGGCCAATCGCAGAGGCTAATAAAAATTCTAAACTGATCATTCTATTATCCTCTTGGTACAGGGCCAGTCATGCTTGAGTGACGTGAATCGCCTAAGACTGAAATCATCAGCATCGTTGCACCCACAACAGTGACATAAACGCCAACATCAAACAGCGCAGCCGAAGCCAAATGCATTTCTCCAATCATTGGCGGAGAGACATAGATATGTGCACTGGTCAGGAATGGACGTGACCAGAACCAGGCCGCGACACCGGTCAAACCGGCAATGGTTAAGCCGACTCCAATCCAGATTTCATAGAGACGGCCAGATTTGGCCCCCAGCAACTGTTCGGTTTTATCCTGCCCCACTGCGATATATTGAATAATAAGTGCCAGTGAGGTGACCAAGCCTGCAATAAATCCACCGCCTGGCAAATTATGGCCACGCATAAAGATGTACAGGCTGACCACCAGTGCTACAGGCAAGATCCATGATGCAGTAATACGTAACATCAGGGGTGAAGGATTAAAACGATAGGTCAGACCCTGGGTGATGGTGGCGCCATGGGCACGCATTCCATCCATCAGGCTAAGTACACCAATCGCGGCAATTCCAAGTACGGTAATTTCGCCAAAGGTATCGAAACCACGGAAGTCGACCAGAATCACATTCACCACATTGGTGCCGCCGCCCAGTGGAATCGACTGTTGCAGGAAGAACCATGAAATGGAATTATGATCACGGGTCATGATCAGCCAGGCAATAGCTGCTATTCCAAGACCGCCACCTATTGCAATAATGGCATCACGCCAGCGACGGGTCGGACTCGATTCATACGGTGTTAACTGAGGCAGTAAAGATAAACTCATCAGTAGCAGAACCGTGGTGACCACATCGACCGTAATCTGGGTCAATGCCAGATCGGGCGCCGAGAAGCCGATAAAGACCATGGTGACGACCAGGCCGACTGCACCGCTAATCAGTACAGCTTTAATCCGCTCATGATGGAACCACAGCAGCATCCAGCAGGCAGAAAACAGGAGTAACCACAAGATAATCGCCAGAGCAGGGGCGTGGGTCAGTTCACGTGTACCCGTGCCCACCCCATTGTTCACCAGTGGGAAACTGACCAGTGCGACAGTAAAAATTACGATCCACAATAAATAGCTTTGTAATTTGCCATTTTCAGTGGCACGGCGGAAACGGCGTGAATTCAGCAGCAGATTTTTCAAAAACAGTTCGAACAATACCCGGCCCTGCAAGCGGCCCAGTTTTGGATCCAGGTCGATTTCGCGTAAGGTACCACCTTTGGCAAGAGAAAAATAGAAGATGACTCCGCCAACGAGGGCTATCACGCTCATCAGCAGCGGCAGGTTGAAGCCATGCCATAGTGCCAGATGAGTGCCTTCAAAAGCAAAATCCTGAGTCGATGCCCGGGTGGAGCTGTTTACAATTTTTTCAACCAGAAGTGCCGGGAATATACCCACCAAAATACACAAGATTGCCAATAAGGTTGCGGGTGCACGCATGCCAAACGGAGGTTCATGTGCATCTTTATTCGGAACCTGCTTGCCTAGCGGACCATCGAAAAATACCCCATGCACCAGTCGAGTAGAATAGGCGACTGCAAAAATCCCGGCCAGTGTTGCGACAATGGCTGAAACGACCATGACCGGACCACTCAAGTTCGCGACCAGTTCGGTAAAGAACATTTCCTTGGACAGGAAGCCATTGGTCAGTGGCACACCTGCCATAGCCGCCGCCGTAATCATGGTCAGGGTAGCGGTATAGGGTAGCAGTTGCCATAAGCCTGACAGTTTGCGCAAGTCACGTGTGCCCGATTCATGGTCGATAATTCCGGCAATCATAAACAGGGCCGCTTTAAAGGTGGCATGGTTAATAATATGAAAAATTGCAGCTGCAACCGCCAGAGGAGAACCGATCCCAAGCAGACACATGATCAGGCCTAAATGGCTGATGGTTGAATAGGCGAGTAAGCCTTTCAGGTCTTCCTTAAAAATGGCAAAGAAGGCGGCCATGCACAGGGTAAACAGACCGACAAAGGTCACAATATTATGAAACAGTGCAGCACCGGCAAAGATCGGGAGCAAACGTGCTACCAGGAATAAACCGGCTTTGACCATGGTGGCCGAGTGCAAATAGGCAGAGACCGGTGTCGGTGCAGCCATGGCATTCGGCAACCAGAAGTGGAACGGGAACTGCGCACTTTTGGTAAAGGCACCAAGTAAAATCAGCAACAAGGTTGGAACAAATAAATGATGGGACTGAATCTGCTCAGTCATCGTCAGGATTTGGTCAAGCTGATAAGTGCCGGTAATTTGACCAAGCAGGACAAAACCGCCCAGCATCGCCAGACCACCCATTCCGGTAATGGTCAAGGCCATACGTGAGCCGCGTTGCGCCGCTTCGTAATTGCTCCAGTAACCCACCAGCAAGAAGGAGGAAATACTGGTCAGTTCCCAGAAAACTAATAAGATAATCAGGTTATTTGACAATGAAATCCCGAGCATGGCGGCCATAAACAGCATCAGCAGAAGATACAGTTTGCTCAGTGAGTTTTTTGGATTGAGATAATAATAGGCATAAATATAAATCAGGGTGCCAATTCCGCTGATCAGCAAGGCAAACAGCAATCCCAGAGAATCCAGGCGAAAACTGAAATCAATGCCGAGCTGGGGCAGCCAGGACCAGGTCTGGGTCATCACTGCACCATCAAAGATGGCAGGCGCCTGACTCAATAATAATAAGAAACTGCTGAGGCTGACACCAATTGCCCCTAAAGCCGTTACCCCGCGCGAAAATTGCTTCAGCCACGAGACAAGGGTTGTGCCTAATACTAACGGTAACAATATAATAATCGGCAGCACACTCGTATCCATTGTCATGATTTAAGTTTTGACCAACCTAAGGTGAATCTTTATCTTTCAAGGATTACAGGACCCCAAGGAGCGACCCAAACCTCTCAATCTTGAAAGCCAAAAGAATATTCAAAAAGAATATAAAACAGTTGTATTGCGCAACTTATAAACGATAGCAAATTCCGATTTTACAATGAAATTCGCAAATAAAACCGATCATATTACAGGATAACAACAACATCAACGTTTTTATGTGGAACTTATAAATTATACGCCGGCTCGGATTTAACAGGCGCTGCATGCTTAAACAGATCATCCAGAAGTGACCGAAAATTAAGATTAAATTGCAGGCATTGATTGTAAATTTGACTCAAAATAGTTTAATCAGGGCAAAAAGAGAATGCTGAAAAGGCTTCCTTGTTTACTCAAACAGTCGCGCTTATTTTTTTGAATCTGTTTAGAGCGACTGAGGTAGTGTCGGTTGAGGATCCTGGGCAAGTAAAGCCAGCAGTTCCTGTTGCTGTTCGGGATTGAGCTGTTCCCGGATCATTTGCAATACTGCAAGCAGTGTGACGGGTTCGGTGACCGTTTCCAATAAAGTATCTTCGGAAGATAGGTCTTTATTTCGCTGCAATTCCAGCTCTGCGTAGATCTGATCAAACTGGGTTTTCATACTTTCAAGATGAATGGGGTGCAGCTGTTTATTTTCCAGTTTCAGACATTGAAAGCCTTGCGCCTGTTCTAGTAATTCAGGCCGGTTGCCGGTTGCAATAATCTGCAAGTTAGGAAAAGCCTGATGCAGGCGTGACAGGATCACTGCTGCCATCTCCTGATCCAGTTGATGATCAATTGCATCAATCAACAAAACGCCTGTACCTTCCTGGCAAGGGAATAAACTGTTGGGATTCAACAGACAAAGACGCCGCACAATATCACCCACCAGTGCAATCCAGTTGCGGATACTGTTGGGCAGTTGCTGGAAGCTAAAGGTCTGTTGCTGATAGGTCACCATCAGTTGCAGCTTGGGCTGGTATTTTAAATAAATCTGGCTGACTTCTGGCAGGATCAGCGACAACGCCTGTTTTAAAGCGCTGAGATTCGGTGCATGCAGATGTGCCTGGGCTTTCTCGATCTGCCGGGCCAGTTCATTTCCTCGAATGTTCTCAGGCTGCTGCAAGGCACGCGCCAAAATCTGGTTCATAACCTTGGCACTTTGCGCATTTTCAATATCACTGATTTCACGAAACCATTCAAAAAAACGGGCAAAGGTGGTGAAAGGAATCGCAGCTATTTCATAAGCATGTGCAGACTGGAGAATGACCGGGTTATTTTTGCTGAGCAGATTGACTTCATTGGTAAAGCGTTCAGCCGGATAATAGGCAATTAGCGGCAAACCGAGCAGGGGATCGTGCAAGCGGGCTTTGTGATACAGGCTGAGCACGCTTTCAAGCTGTGAGGTTTCTGCTTTGCTAAAGCCCAGACCCTGACTGTTTAGGGTCTTGTAGATTTGCCATGAACAGCTTTGTAGGTTCGCAGGCTCGGACTGACTGGATTCTGGCAAGCTGCCCATCTCTTCAGGAAAACCAATCCGGATATCGATTTTGGATTGCAGCCGGGTTTGCATGATGTCCTGATCTTGCATCACCAGACCCGCGGCACGGCTGTCGCGATAACGGGCTGCAAACCAGGTCAGTGCCTGATAGCTAAAACGTAAAAGCGTGGTTTTGCCAGTTCCCTGATTGCCTAGAATCAAGGTGACCGGGCATTGCGGATAATTAAACTGGAGCTGAATGTCGGGAAAATGCAGGGTGTGTTTCAGTTGAAGCGCTTGGATGTGCATAGATCACCTGTCCTATGAGGCTTACATCCATGCCATGCACTTTAACCAACTGCCTGCCGAAGCGACTGCGGCATTTTGATTTTCAGTTGCTGAATCAGGTCATAAATGTGATGAATATTTAAACTCACTTTAGCACGTGTACAGGCCACGTAAAGTAATCTTAATTCTTCATCACTAATTTTATGGTCTTTTTCATTCAGCTTAAACTGATAGTCATCTTCAATATGAACCCGATCCCATTCCAGACCTTTGGCCTTGTGCGCCGTGGAAATAATATAGTCGGCCTGGGCAATTGGGGTGATTTTAGCCAGAGCTTTTTTTAGTGGATCAGTCCCATGTTCGTCCACCAGTTTGACCAGTGGCTTGATGTCACTGCCTTCATTGGTTTCACAATATTCATGGACATCATGCCAGGAGTTGAACCAGGCTAGTTCCGGCACATCAACCACACGTTTGCCCTGTTTCAGCATGGCAGCCGCATCGACAAAACGATTCAGTTTGACATGGTCGGCTTGCAGGCTGACTTTATCACCACGAACTAAACCCGCTAATAACAATTCCATGGCGCGGGCATTGGTCCGGCATAAAATTGCATCGCGCATTTTGGTATGCGGTTTATTCACGACTTTAGAGTCTAATTGCGGATTGCCGAGTAAAGGCACAGTTTCATTTAAGGCACCTAAAATGGCATTGGCATTCAGGGCAATTTCAGGACCGAAACGAAATGAGGTGGTCAGACGTGATTCTGGTAAGGGCAGTTGCTGCATGGCATTGACTGCACCACGCCAGGCATAAATCTGCTGATGCGCGTCTCCGACATAAATCACCTGGGTGCTGCGCTGTTTCAGCAAAATCCCCAGCATTAAGGGATCGGCATCCTGGGCTTCATCGAACAGCACATAATCTGCCGGAATATTCGGCTCAGACAGTGCCCAGAGTTTCAGGTAAATGTCATGACCGATGCCGGCCTGATGGTTTGGATCAATTGACTCTAGCCAGCGCCGTTCGACTGCCGGATAAAGCTTCTGCTGCAAGGTCTCGATATCATCTGGATGCAGCCAGCTTGGTGCCTGAATATGCCGTGGGGCAGGGTATTGCGAACTGGTCGAGCAGAAATAACCGACAGCATTGGCGACTAAACTCGCCAGACGCGAAGGCATCAAGACATATTTTTCATATCTTCCGCCCATCATACGGCGCATGGTCATCGGTTCAAGCCGGTATTCTTTGGCAATAAAACTTGGACTCAAGCGTGGCAGACGCAGTTTGTCGGTGACTCCACGTGGAACACTGCGAAACGCCAGCGAGTGAAAAGTACGGCAATCGACACCCCGGTGAAATTTGGCTTGCGCTTCACTGGCAATGGCCTTGTTAAAAGCCAGATACATGCCACGTCTTTGCGGCATGGCATCACTGATCATTTGCAGGGTGGTGGTTTTACCTGTGCCCGCATAGGCAATCACCTTAAAGGATTTGCCCAGACGTGCGTTATCAATAGCAGTCGCCTGCTCATAGGTCGCGGTCGGTTTTTTTAAATCAGACACAGATGAATTCAAGACTTAATGCTGACGATTGGCTTTTTCAACCAGGCCGGACAAGCCTTGGCGACGAGCCAGTTCATTGAGTACCAATTGCACATCCAGGTCGAAATAACCCAGCATCACGATGGTATGGAACCACAGATCTGCCACTTCATAGATCAGATCATTTTTATGGTCTGCGGAAGCATCCTGATCAAAGTCTTTGGCTGCCAGCACAGTTTCAAAGCTTTCTTCGCCGACTTTTTCTAAAATCTTGTTCAAGCCTTTATGGTACAGCTTGGCCACATAAGATGAATCTGGATCAGCCTGTTTGCGTTCTGCCATCATTTGACCCAGATAAGACAGGACTTCGACCTGCTCAGATTGAGCGGTTGAGGCTTCCATCGCCAGCGTATGCGGATTTGTCGATTTTTCGCCATAAATCGCAGATGGATCTTTCAACTGTGCATCGACAATTTCCCAGCCATTTGGTGTGAGCTTGCGATAGAAGCATGATTCACGGCCGGTATGGCAGGCAATGCCACCATGTTGTTCAATTTGCAGAACAATCACGTCGGCATCACAGTCCAGACGGATTTCATGTACGGTCTGAAAATGTCCTGATTCTTCGCCCTTATGCCATAACTTGTTGCGTGAACGGGAGAAATACACCGCCTGATTTTTTTCGGCAGTTAAAGCCAAGGCTTCACGGTTCATCCAGGCCACCATCAACACACGTCCAGTTTGATGATGCTGGGCAATGGCAGGGACTAATCCTTGATCGTTAAATTTTACTTCATCGAGCCATTGCGCGTTGTTCATAAGGGTTTCCATCATTTCAATCAAAATATAAAAATACGGATAGGAAATATCCGCTGATAGTGTACGTGATCTCGCAGCATTTGCGGCAAAAATCTGTGTTGATAAGGACAGACTGTGTCGTGGTTTTTTAAATCAGTCTACTTTAGTCCAGATCTTGCAAAACTGAGACATAGAAAAGCCGCCCGGTCGGCGGCTCGTATTTTAATTAAATTGTCCGTATGAAAAATTACCAGTGTTCGCCCGGGAACAGACGCGCATATGCTTTTTGCACCAAGTTTAATTTTTGTGGTTGGCCCACAGATGCACTTGAACTTGGGAACAGGTTATAGCCAATCGACATCAAGACATTGTTGATATCCGGTGCAATGGAATAGGTAATGGAGGCCAGACGGCCCAAACCGGTTGCCACTTTCTTCGGGCGTTTCACAATCGCATAGGCAATCAGGTCAGCCGCTTGTTCCGGAGAAAGTGTTGGGACATATTTATAAATTTTGGTTGGCGCAATCATCGGGGTGCGCACCAAAGGCATATAGATCGACGTGATTGCGATTTTATGCGAATGCACTTCTGCAGACAGGCAGCGGCTAAAGGCATCCAGTGCAGCTTTTGAAGCGACATAGGCCGAAAAACGGGTGGCATTGGCCAGTACGCCAATCGAACTGATATTAATAATATGACCCGCACGACGAATCATCATTTGCGGCAGGATATTCATGACCAGACGCACCGCGCCGAAATAGTTCAGCTGCATGGTCCGTTCAAAATCATGAAAACGATCTACTGACTCGTGTACCGCACGGCGAATCGAACGACCTGCATTATTGATCAGAATATCAATATGATCGACTGAGGCAATAATCTGTTTGGAAACTTCATCAATTGCTTCCATATTGTTTAAATCACATGGAAAGATTGAGGCTTTGCCGCCTTTGGCTTCAATTTCTGATTTTACTTGTTCTAGGGTTTCCTGAGTACGGGCCACCAGTAAAACATGGGCACCTGCATCAGCCAGTTGATGTGCTGTCGTTAAACCAATACCGCTGGATGCACCGGTAATCAGGACGGTTTTACCTGCAACACGTTTTTCCAGTTGTTTGTGTAGTCTAGTTTTCACGTTTGTTATCCCTAATTTGAAGTCAGCGTTCAAATTATTTTTATTAAAGGTCTATGGCGCTCTAACAGAAGATGAGAGCGAAGGTGAGTCCAGATATGATAACCAATTCTTCAGAAAAATCTATAAATTAAACTATTGAAATTAAAATAAAAATTAGAGTAATTGCTCTATTTGTGTTCACTCTTTCATTTAACTTTTAACATGAAAATAAAAAGCAAAGCAAGTGGCTGTTTTAGAAAATAAATAAAAAAACCTCACCAGAAATGATGAGGTTTTGAATCGGCTCGGGCACTTTTTTAAACGGTCGCCAGCGCCTGTTCCAGATCGGCAATCAGGTCATCAATATGTTCAATCCCGATGGATAAACGCACCATATCTTCACTGACACCTGCTGATTTTAACTCCTCGGCATTGAGCTGACGATGCGTAGTGGTCGCCGGATGGCAGGCCAAACTTTTGGCATCGCCGATATTAACCAGACGTGTAAACAGTTGCAGGGCATCAATAAAACGTGTGCCGCCTTCGAGACCATGTTCTACCCCAAAGGTCAGAATGGCAGACGGTTTACCTTTCACATATTTCTGTGCCAAGGCATGCTGTGGGTGATCTTTCAGGCCGGCGTAATTAACCCATTTCACTTTAGGATGTTTTTGCAGATATTCAGCGACTTTCAGTGCGTTTTCGGTATGACGTTCCATACGCAAGCTTAAAGTTTCCAGACCTTGCAGAATCAGAAACACATTCTGCGGGCTGATCGCAGCGCCGGTATTACGGAGTGGCACCACACGGGCACGCGCGATATAAGCAGCTTCACCCAAAACTTCGACATAGTTCACGCCGTGGTAACTTGGATCTGGTGTATTGAGGGCAGGGAAGCGTTCAGGGTATTTACCCCACGGGAATTTGCCGCTATCCACAATGATGCCGCCAATTGAATTGCCATGACCGCCGATATATTTGGTCAGGGAGTGCACTACAATATCCGCACCGAAATCGAAAGATTTTTGAAGTACTGGGGTGGCAACAGTATTGTCGACAATGACCGGCACGCCATATTCATGTGCAATTTTAGCAATGGCTTCCAGATCAATAATATTACCTAGCGGGTTACCAATCGATTCGACAAAAACCAGTTTGGTTTTTTCATCAATCAAGTCACGCAGACTTTCCGGTTGTTCATAATGAAAGAAACGGACTTCAATGCCCTGTTTTGGCAGGGTGTGGGCAAAGAGGTTATAGGTACCGCCATATAGCGTTGACACAGAAGCAATGTTGTCACCGGCTTCAGCAATGGTCTGAATGGCATAGGTAATCGCGGCCATGCCAGAGGCCAAAGCCAGCGCGCCAATTCCACCTTCCAGTGCTGCAACACGTTGTTCCAGAACCGCAGTGGTCGGGTTCATAATTCGGGTATAGATATTGCCCTGAACCTTTAAATCAAAGAGATCGGCCCCATGTTGAGTATTGTCAAAGGCATAAGACGTAGTTTGGTAAATCGGTACTGCCACAGCTTTGGTGGTTGCTTCAGGGGTATAACCTGCATGAATCGCAAGGGTTTCTGCTTTATAACTCATTCTGTTTGATCTTCTTGTTTAAGTTTATGGCTTGAGTGTAGCATTTTCACATATGAGTAAAAGTGCAATTTTATTGAAATAAATATATGAAATATTCATATATCGACTTGGATTTGAGTCATTTATTTTACTGAAAACAACTGTTTAAAAAAACATCAGCAACAAACTTGTAACAATGCATTGAAGTTCATGGCAATGGCTTATGTTTTCGCAGCTTTCTGCGTATAATAGCCGATTATTTTTTCGCTCATTTTTGAGCTGGGGTGGTTGTTTTAACCCCATTTGGTTTTTCAGTTGAGGAGTCCTACGTGGCCCAATATATTTACACGATGAACCGAGTGTCGAAGATGGTTCCGCCTAAGCGCGAAATCCTGAAAGACATCTCCTTATCATTTTTCCCAGGCGCTAAAATTGGTGTGCTTGGTTTAAACGGTGCAGGTAAATCTACCTTGCTTCGTATTATGGCGGGCGTAGATAAAGATTTCTCTGGTGAAGCGCGTGCACAGCCGGGTACAAAAATCGGTTATCTTGAGCAAGAACCACCTTTAGATGAAACTAAAGACGTTCGTGGTAACGTCGAAGATGGTTTGCGTGAACCGCTTGATGCTTTAGCACGTCTTGATGAAGTCTTTGCTGAATATGCAGCAGAAGATGCAGATTTCGATGCACTTGCGAAAGAGCAAGAGAAGCTTGAAGCGATTATCCAGACTTGGGATGCGCATAACCTTGCCAACCAGATGGATCAAGCGGCTGCAGCATTGAACCTGCCAGCTTGGGATGCAGATGTATCTAAGCTTTCAGGTGGTGAACGCCGTCGTGTTGCACTTTGCCGTTTACTTCTGTCTAAACCAGATATGTTGCTTCTCGATGAACCGACGAACCATTTAGATGCTTCATCTGTATCTTGGTTGGAACGTTTCTTGAAAGACTTCCCGGGTACCATCGTCGCTATTACGCATGACCGTTACTTCCTGGATAACGTAGCTGAATGGATTCTGGAGCTTGACCGTGGTATGGGCATTCCGTATCAAGGTAACTACTCTTCTTGGCTTGAGCAGAAAAATGCCCGTTTAGAGCAAGAGAACAAGCAGGAAGAATCTTTTGCTAAAGCATTGAAAAAAGAACTTGAATGGGTTCGTTCTAATGCCAAAGGTCAGCAAAAGAAAAACAAAGCGCGTATGGAGCGTTTTGAAGAGCTTAACTCGCGCGAATTCCAGCAACGTAACGAAACTTCTGAAATCTACATTCCACCTGGCCCACGTTTGGGCAACAAGGTTGTAGAAGTTGAAGGCATCAGTAAATCGTTTGGTGATCGCTTACTGTACAAAGATTTAACGTTCACAGTACCACCTGCTGCCATTGTGGGTATCGTGGGTGAGAACGGTGCAGGTAAAACCACGCTATTCCGTATGATGACTGGTGAACAGCAACCAGATACCGGTACGGTAACGCTGGGTGAATCGGTTAAAGTGGCTTATGTCGGTCAGATCCGTGACACGCTAGACAACAATAAAACCGTTTGGGAAGAAGTGTCTGGTGGTTTGGATATCTTGAAGATTGGCGAATACGAAATTGCATCACGTGCGTATATCGGTCGCTTTAACTTCAAAGGCCAAGATCAGCAAAAACGCGTAGGTCAATTATCAGGTGGTGAGCGTAACCGTTTACAACTTGCGAAAATCCTGCAAATGGGCGCAAACGTTATCCTACTCGATGAACCATCGAATGACTTGGATATCGAAACCTTGCGTGCACTCGAGGATGCCATTCTGGTATTTCCGGGCACTGTGATGGTGATCTCGCATGACCGTTGGTTCCTGGACCGTATTGCAACGCACATCTTGTCATTTGAAGGTGAAACCCCTGAATTCTTCACGGGTAACTATGCTGAATTCGAAGAATATCGCCGTAAGCGTGATGGTGATGATCTTGTCGCGAAGCGTCAAAAATATCGTAAAATCGGTGTTTAATCCCTGATTTTAAAATAAAAAACCAGCCTCAGGGCTGGTTTTTTATGTTTATTATATGGTGAAGGGTAAATCAAATTTCCCACTCATGATTACATTCACGGCATTTCCATTTCTTTTGAGTTTGCATGAATGCCTGCATTGAAATTTTAAAATCAGGTAAGTCCTTATAGAACATAAAGCCTGCAATCAAAGAAAGAATAAAGACGATCACAGTCGCAGTCTGTAAAGTGGTACCTGCACCATCGCCAAAAATCCACATCGCGATGCTAATAATGACCAACAATAACAATAGGAATAGGGCAGGCACTAGAAACATTAAGCTTTTAGGAACTACCGGACGTGGAGCTGCTTGACCTGGCTGGGCCACTGGCATGATTTTCGGGCTTTGACACTTAGGGCAACGATATTGCATTACAACTCCAAAATTCTAAATTACTGATTATTTTATCGGAAGATGCGAAGAAACCGAAATATTGCCCAACATAAAATATACAGGCAATAAAAAACCCAAGTCGCAATGCTTGGGTTTTTTATAAGATGACCATAATATATTATGGTCATCTTGAATATGGCGTCCCTACGGGGATTCGAACCCCGGTTACCGCCGTGAAAGGGCGATGTCCTAGGCCTCTAGACGATAGGGACAATTGAGGCAAATAACACAGCTAAAGCAAGACTTGATTTGGTGGAGTCAAGGAGGATCGAACTCCTGACCTCTACAATGCCATTGTAGTGCTCTACCAACTGAGCTATGACCCCAGTCTGTGTGAGCGCTATATTAGGGATATCGCACTCACACGTCAACACAAAAATTAATTAAGCTTGATCAACTGCTTCATTTTTCGGCAACTTTAAGCTTTCATTGAGTTTTTCCCAGACTTTCAGCTCTTTTTTGCTTGGACCACCGACAATTTCCAGTGCATGACGTAAACGTGCAAAGGTTAAATCAGGACCAATGGTCACCATCGTTTGCATCACGGGTGTAGATGCAGTCGAACCGGCGATCGCAATAAAGAACGCAGGCATGAAATCACGTAACTTGATTTCCATCTGTGTCGCCAAGTCCATCAAGGTCTGGCTCACCGTGTCGTTATTCCAAGTAAACAGGCTTTCTAAACGCCAAATTGCGAATTGAAGACTTTGACGTACCTGTTCATCCGACAGTTTCTTGCTTTCAAACTGTTCTTTAGACAGGGTCGGGAAATGGTTGAAATAATGTGCAGACCAGTTCACAGCTTCAGACAGCAGGTTAATACGCGGTTGAATCGCAGCTGCAATTTCTTCTAATTTGGCACGATCTGCTTTCCAGGCCAATAAGGTGTCTAGAAGTTCAGCCGGGCTGAGTGCCTTGATCCATTGACCATTTAACCAGTTCAATTTCTCAACATCAAAGATCGGACCACCGAGGGATACACGTTTGATATCAAAATGCTCAATCATTTCAGCCAAAGTGAATTTTTCACTTTCATCTGGCATTGACCAGCCCATACGACCCAAGTAGTTCAACAAGGCTTCAGGCAGTACACCGATGTCTCTGTAATAGTTAATTGAGGTCGGGTTTTTACGTTTAGACAGCTTAGATTTATCCGGGTTACGCAGCAGTGGCATATGGCATAGTATCGGCATTTCCCAACCAAAATATTGATACAGCAACTGATGTTTCGGCGCAGATGGAATCCATTCTTCACCACGAATTACGTGGGTGATTTGCATCAAATGATCATCTACTACGTTAGCCAAGTGGTAGGTTGGTAGGCCATCGGTTTTCAGCAGGATTTGCATGTCTACTTGCGCCCATGGAATTTCCACTTCGCCACGCAGCATGTCATTGAATTTACATACACCTTCAGTCGGTACTTTCATGCGAATCACATGTGGTTCACCAGCGGCCAAACGACGCTCCACTTCTTCTTCAGAAAGATTTAGACCACGACCATCATAACGTGGCGACTCTCCACGTGCCTGCTGTTCTGCACGCATTTGATCCAGTTCTTCTGCAGTTGCGAAACAATAGAAGGCATGACCTTTCTCTACCAGTTCCAAGGCATAATTTTTATAGATATCCATACGTTCTGACTGACGGTATGGCGCATGCGGGCCACCGACATCAGGACCTTCAGACCAGTTCAGACCCAGCCAGCGCAATGAATCCAGGATCATTTTTTCAGATTCAGGTGTTGAACGCAGTTGGTCAGTATCTTCAATACGAAGAATGAATTCACCGCCATGCTGTTTAGCAAAACATAAGTTAAACAAGGCGATATAGGCAGTACCTACATGCGGAAAACCAGTAGGAGAAGGTGCAATACGAGTACGAACAGTCATAACCGGATCTAATCTTAGATATAAAATTGCAGCTATTATAGCGAAAAAGCCACATCACTTAATGCTTTATTCAACATTGAGTGATGTGGCTTTTAAATCTGGGAATATTCAGCGCTGTTGAGGCTGATTAAGAATGAGCGTTCGAAAAAATACTTTGGACAAAGCGGGTGAAGCGGTAATTCTGTTCTGCAAAGAAACTTTGCGAAGGTGCGACTTTAAATGCAGTTAAGACTTTTAGATTATCTTCTGTTTGAAGTGTTTTTTCAGTTTTTTGTTGCTGAATCGCTTTTTCAATCGGCGAAGTCTTGCTTTCAACAGTGCTTACTGTAGGCTTCGGCAAATCTGTCTTCACAACGACGGCATGACCGAGTTGAATCGAGAACAACATAATCAGGCTTAGGATGCTGGCTGTGAATAATGTAAATTTCATATCCAAACTTCCTCCTTACTTCTGGTTGGTTTTATTTTGTTAAAAATGTTTTTTTAATACTCTGTCTACAATTTAATCACAGTTGATCATAAAGAAGTAGAACCAAGTCACATTTTTTACAAAAGAAATAATATAACTCTGTGGAAAATTACCAAAAATCGTAATTTCCTGTTTTGGTGGCCTATTTTTAACAGACAACTGTGAAGAGAACGTGAAGAACTGTCTTATATTGTAGCAGAAGATTACTTTTCTAGCAGAATATGTATCCGAATTTAATTGTTAGTAGATATCTCAAAATCAGAAATAGATTATAGATATTGTTATAAATATATGATTGTCATGTTTATTTTTGATTTGTATAGTGTATGTCATATAAACACTGAGTTACATCAGATGAAAAAAATAATAGCATCCGCAATCTTGACAATTATAGTGGGAACAGCAGTACAGAATTCCGTCGCTAAAGATTTCCTGAATGTCTCTTATGACCCGACCCGTGAATTTTATCAGGAATATAATGAAGAATTTGACAAGTTCTGGAAGCAGAAAACCGGACAAACGGTTAATTTTAAACAGTCGCATGGTGGTTCAGGCAAGCAGGCGCGTTCAGTGGTCGATGGTTTGCAGGCCGATGTCGTAACCCTGGCCTTAGCCAATGATATCGAAGAAATCGTCAATGCAGGTTTAATCGAGAAAGGTTGGCAAAAAGAGTTTCCGAGTAATTCGGCACCTTATACGTCTACGATTGTATTCTTGGTGCGTAAAGGGAATCCAAAGCAAATCAAAGACTGGAATGATCTGACCAAAGCGGGTGTAGATATTATTACCCCAAACCCGAAAACCGGTGGCGCGCCGCGTTGGATCTATCTTTCTGCTTGGGGTTATGCACTGAAACAGCCCGGCGGTAATGATGCGAAAGCCAAAGAGCTGGTGAAAAAACTTTATCAAAATGTCAAAGTGCTCGACTCTGGTGCCCGTGGTTCACTGACGACGTTTGCCGAGCGCGGTATTGGGGATGTGCTTTTATCCTGGGAAAATGAAGCCTTGCTGGCGACCCAAGGTCTGGGTAAAGACAAGTACGATATCGTTTATCCATCGATTTCAATTCTGGCCGAGCCATCGGTAGCGATTGTCGATAAAAACGTGAATAAAAATGGCACTACCCATCTGGCAAAAGGCTATTTGAACTATTTATATTCACCAAAAGGGCAGGAGCTTGCGGCGAAATATTTCTTCCGCCCGCGAGATACTAAAGTCGCTGCCAAATATTCGGTTCAGTTCCCGAAAATCCAGACCTTCACCATTGATAAAGTCTTTGGTGGTTGGGCCAAAGCGCAAAAAACACATTTTGTGAATGGAGCGATTTATGACCAGATTTACAATGAAAAAAGATAAGTAAGCGGTAGTCTAAATAGAATAAGGAAAATGGCTAAAGTGTTATCCATTTTTTTTATATCTAATGCATAAAATTCTATATATTAGAGATAAGTAGAATAATAAATAGTATTTTTCTTTTAAAAACATAATATTAATGCAGAAAAACCTTTCATTTTATCGTGTTGTGATGTTGTAGGGTGAATTGCGATAAATGATTTTATTTCATATAGTTATATCTAATGAAGATAAACTCTGTGCTGCCATGAAAACTCAATTAAAATCGTTATTTAGTGCTGCCTTATTGGCGACTGGTTTGGGTATGACCGCGACTGCTTCACAAGCAGCAGACCGTCAGTTTCTAAATGTATCCTATGATGCTACGCGTGAATTCTATGATGAATTTAACAAATCATTTGGGGCTTACTGGAAAAACCGCACCGGTCTGGATGTGAATTTCAAGCAGTCTCATGGCGGTTCGGGCAAACAGGCACGTTCTGTGGTCGATGGCTTGAAAGGTGATGTGGTGACTTTGGCGCTGGCCAATGACATCGAAGAAATTGTGAAATCTGGTCAGATTCAGCCGGGCTGGCAAAAGGAATTCCCACATAACTCGGCACCTTATACCTCGACGATTGTATTCATGGTACGCAAGGGCAATCCGAAAGGCATCAAGGACTGGAATGACTTAACTAAACCAGGCGTGCAAATTATTACGCCGAACCCGAAAACGGGTGGTTTGCCGCGTTGGGTATATCTGTCTGCATGGGGTTATGCCGAGAAACAGCCAGGTGGCAATAAAGCCAAAGCACAGGACTTTGTCGGTAAACTTTATAAGAACGTGAAAGTGATGGATTCTGCTGCACGTGCTTCAATGACCACCTTTGCCGAGCGTGGGATTGGTGATGTATTGCTGACTTGGGAAAATGAAGCCTTAGTAACGCAAAAGACCTTGGGCAAAGACAAGTTTGATATCGTCTATCCATCAATTACGATTTTGACTGAACCATCAGTGGCGATTGTGGATCGTACGGTAGAGAAAAATGGCAATAAATGGTTAGCAACAGGTTATATCAACTACTTGTATTCACCCTTGGGTCAGGAAATGGCAGCTAAACATTTCTATCGTCCACGTAATGAAAAAGTATTAGCGAAATATTCGGCACAGTTCCCGAAAATCAAAACCTTTACCATTGATGAAGTCTTTGGTGGCTGGGCCAATGCACAGAAAACCCATTTTGTGAATGGTGCAATTTTCGACCAGATTTATAACAGCAAACGTTAATTGATCTGCGAAGTCATCTGGATTGAAAAAAGCCTCCGAAACCGGAGGCTTTTTTGTATGAGAAAAAATGCTAAAACGGTTTTCTCTATGGAAAGTAATATTTATCTACAAAAAGTCGTTTGGAGCTTTGCCTAAACAGGGTGATAATGTGCAGTTAAATTTTTCCCCCTATTGATTGAGTTTTTATGTCACATATTTCTGTATTACTTCACGAAACGATTGATGCCTTGTTGGCGGGTCGCAATACGGGAACTTATGTGGATGGGACCTTTGGCCGTGGTGGACATACGCGTTTATTGCTGTCCAAATTAGATGAAAATGCACGCGTCTATGCCTTTGATAAAGATCCACAAGCACTGGCTGTAGCAGCTGAACTCGAACAAGAAGATTCACGTTTCAAAATTATTCATGCCAGCTTTGCTGATCTGAAAGATGCATTGGCTGAAGTGGGCATTGAACAGGTCGATGGGGTGATGGCTGACTTAGGTGTTTCTTCACCTCAGCTGGATCAGGCTGAACGTGGTTTCAGTTTTATGAAAGACGGCCCGCTGGATATGCGTATGGACAACTCGCAAGGTCCAACTGCAGCAGAATGGCTGACCCAGATTGAAGAAGAAGCATTAGCCAATATTATTTTTAAATATGGTGAAGAGCGTTATAGCCGCCGTATTGCCAAAGCGATTAAAGCTGCCGGATATATTGATACTACGGCAAAGCTGGCTGAGATCGTAAAAGTAGCGCACCCGAAATGGGAAAAAAATAAGCATGCTGCGACCCGTACTTTCCAGGCGATTCGTATTGCTATTAATAAGGAATTAGAAGATATTGAAATCTTCTTGCCTCAGGCCGTTGAAATCTTAAAGCCAGAAGCACGTTTGGCGGTAATTAGCTTCCACTCACTGGAAGACCGTTTGATTAAACAATTTATTCAAAAAGAGTCAACGCTTGAAGAAGATTCAGGCTGGGGAATGCCACAACAACAGAAAGATACGCGACGTTTAAAGAAAGTTTCTCGTGTTAAAGCCAGTGATGAGGAGGTCAAAGCCAATCCTCGTTCACGTAGTGCATGGCTCCGGGTAGCAGAACGTTTAGCTTAATAGGCAGATCATGAAAACGGAAGTGGTTGATAAAAAAATAGAAAAATTGTGGCTGAAAAAAGTTACAATCTATCTCATGCTGATATTGATGGTCTTCATCAGTGCAGTATTTGTGGTATTTCAGGTGTTTGAATACCGTCAGGACACCCGAAAACTGAGCAGCTATTTGCGTGAGCGTGATGACCTGAATGCAGAGTGGGGGCGTTTGCTGATTGAGCAGCAAACTTTTGGCGCGACGGCACAGATCGGTACGCGTGCAGTGACACAGCTGCGTATGTATTCACCTCCGGTTTCACAAAGTGTCGTGATTTCCTTACCACAAACTTCAGATGAGAAAAAATAAGGCTAGCGTTCCGACATGGTAGACAATAGAAAGAAGCAACCGGTACGTAAAAAACAATCGGTCACCGACAAAAATGCCTCAAATGTTTATATCAATCGTTTTTACATCATGTGGGCGGTGGTGCTGCTCTGTTTTGTGACACTGATTTGCCGTGCTTTCTATGTACAGATTATTAATAAAGATTTTTTGCAAAATAAAGCCAATGCCAATATTTTAAGAACCAATACCATCAAGGCGATGCGTGGCGTGATTTATGATCGTAATGGCATTCCATTGGCGATCAGTACCCCGATCATGAAAATTGTGATTGATCCACGTGATTATTTTGACAATAAAAAACTCTATGACGAGACCATGCTGGCGCTGGAAAAAGAACCGAATAGCCGCAAACTGAAACGTCAATTGCCAGATAAAAATCTGAATCTGGATGAGCTGGCTGATGCAGTCGGTATGGATCGGGCAGAACTGCGTAAAAAAATGCAAGAACGTCCGCGTTCACGTTATCTGATCCTGAAAAAAGAAGTTCCGCCACAACAGGCCGAACTGATCATGAAGCGTAATTTTCAGGGTGTATATACCGAGAAAAACTATAAACGTTATTATCCACAGCCACAGCCGAACTCTCAGATTATTGGCCTGACCAATAGTGAAGGCAGTGGCATTGAAGGTTTGGAAATGCAGCTGAATAGCCGTCTTTCCGGGAAGGATGGCGAGCAGCAGATCATTCGCGATAAAAAAGGCAACCGGGTCAAAGAACCTGAAGTGATTAAAGAAGTTGAGCCGGGCGAAAATATTACCCTGAGTATCGACTCGCGTCTGCAATATATTATGTACCGTGAGCTGACGGCGGCCGGTGTCGCCAATAATGCCCGTTCAGCGACTGCGATTGCGGTAGATGTCAAAACTGGTGAAATTCTGGCGCTATCATCATGGCCATCATATAACCCGAATGATAAAAACAGCCTGCTCAACAAGGATGCCATGCGTAACCGCGGTGCAGTCGATTCTTTCGAGCCGGGTTCGACCATGAAGCCGCTTACTGTAGCGATGGCCTTGGAAAGTGGCAAATATACGGCGAATTCAGTCGTGAATACTACACCGGGCAGTATGCGGGTCGGCAATCATACCATTCGTGATACACATAACTATGGTCAGTTGACACTCGGCGGCATTCTGCAGAAATCCTCTAACGTTGGTGTGGCGAAACTGGCCTTATCGCTTCCGTATGAAACCTTACCAACCTTCTATAAACGTCTGGGTTTTGGTCAGCGTTCAGCAGTGAAATTCCCGGGTGAAAGTGCCGGTCTGATTCTGCCGCCAAGTAAATGGAATGTGTCAGAAGTGGCAACCATGTCCTATGGTTATGGTCTGAATGCGACGGTACTTCAGCTGGCTGATGCCTATGCCATGCTGGCCAATAAAGGCGTGAAAATGCCGCTGAGCCTGTATAAGCTGGAAGAACAGCCGCAGGGTGAGCAGATGATCGATGCCAACATTGCCGATCAGGTCCTGCTGATGATGGAAACCGCAACTTTACCAGGTGGTACGGCGACTCGCGCCACCATTCCAGGCTATCGCGTAGCAGGTAAAACCGGTACTGCACATAAATTGCGTGCCGACCGTAAAGGTTATTCAACCAGTGAATACCGGGCTTTATTTGCCGGCGTAGCGCCAGTCAGTGATCCACGGATCGCCATGGTGGTGGTGGTAGAAAACCCACAAGGTACTTACTATGGCGGTACGGTATCCGCACCGGTCTTTGCCCGCGTGATGCAGGAATCCTTGCGTCTGCTGAATGTCCCTCTGGACAAACCTTTAGAACCTCCCAAAGTCCAGTAAATAGGTGATCAATGTCTATTACATTTCAAGATCTCTACACCCCTCACGATGTCGCTGACTGGATGAAGCAATCCTTTCAGGGCTTCGAGCTGGATAGTCGTAAAGTCAAATCGGGACAGATTTTCATTGCCCTGACCAGTCTGTCTCAACCCGAAAAAACTGCTCAATTTGCCCAGAAGGCCATAGAACAGGGTGCAGTGGCCGTGATTTCAGAAACTGAGCTGGATGTATCTCCAAGTTTAATGGTAGAAGGTGTACGTCATCTGATGGGGCAATGGCAAAAGCAGTATTTGCAAGCAACCCAACCTGTCACGGCTGCTCGAATTTTGTCAGTTACCGGCACCAATGGTAAAACCACGATTTCTCGCTTGGTGGCTGAATTCATCATGCTGCAAGGCAAAGCTTGTGCGGTGATGGGCACAACAGGTAACGGCATTCTGCCAAATCTGGAAGCATCTTCGCATACCACCCTGGATGCTCTGCAATTGCAAAATGCCTTGCATGGCTATGCGCAGGCCGGTGCGGAATTTGCCTCGATTGAAGCCAGCTCACATGGTCTGGAACAAGGTCGCTTGAATGGTTGTGATATCGAGATTGCGGGCTATAGTAATTTGAGCCGTGACCATCTGGATTATCACGGGACGCTGCAAGCCTATGCGGAAGCAAAATCACGCTTATTTCAGTTTGAATCTTTAAAAGTGGCTGTTATCAATGTTGATGATGAACATGCACAGATCATGCTGGATGCTGCAAAAAACAATCCGGCTCAACCGAAAATTTTGACTTATTCCACTACGCATGCGGCGGATTATCAGGTTCAGGATATTCAATACAGTATTTCAGGTGCCGAGTTTAAGCTGCTGACAGTGCAAGGCCAATTTAGTGTACACAGTCCATTGCTGGGACATTTCAATATTGAAAATCTGGTGGCCAGTCTGATCATGGCGGAACAGGCCGGATTTGACTTGGAAAGTTTGATTGCAACTGTGCCACAGCTCAAAGGTGCGACCGGTCGGATGCAGGTGCTGCGTGATGGCGAACGTCTGTTTGTAGTGGATTATGCGCATACCCCAGATGCTTTGATCCAGGTTCTGGTGACCTTGAAACGTCATGTTTCACAAAATCTCTGGGCTGTTTTCGGCTGTGGCGGTGATCGTGATCGCGGTAAACGTCCACTGATGACTCAGGCTGCTTTAGAGGGTTCAGATATCGCAGTACTCACTTCTGATAACCCGCGGACCGAAGATCCGGCACAAATTTTTGCTGATATGAAAAATGGCATTGATTTTTCGGGCAAAACCTATCATGAAATTCATGACCGTCGTGA
The DNA here is from genome assembly GCF_048957595.1 of Acinetobacter sp. AS5. Lineage (NCBI taxonomy): Bacteria > Pseudomonadati > Pseudomonadota > Gammaproteobacteria > Moraxellales > Moraxellaceae > Acinetobacter > Acinetobacter sp. AS5. Next base: position 30,608 of record NZ_JARDAL010000036.1, read on the forward strand.
AGCGATCAAGTTTGCGGTTAAACATGCACAGGCGGGTGATATTGTCGTGATCGCAGGGAAAGGTCACGAAAATTATCAGGAAATTGATGGCGTACGTCACTGGTTTGATGACGTGGTCGAAGTGCAAGCTGCGATTGATGCCCAGCATTGCAACACAGATTCAGCCTATTCAGCGCATTAGGATTCAGATATGCATACCTCAACAACAAGTACTGCGGCGCTGGAGCCGTGGAGCATAGAACAATTACAGCAGGCTACTCAAGGCTACTGGTTGAATGATAAAAAGCCTGTAGGCCAGGTCAAGCGGATTTTGACTGATTCACGTGATGCAGAAGCGGGTGATGCTTTTCTTGCGCTGAAAGGCGAGCGTTTTGACGCGCACGACTTTATTGCGCAAGTCGCGGCACAAGGTTGTGAAATTGCCATTGTCAGCCGTCCGGTGGATGCCGATATTTGCCAATTGGTGGTAGAAGATACCCGTCTGGCATTGGGATTGTTGGGCGCTTATCGCCGTCAGCAGAATCCTCAACTCAAAGTCATTGCCTTGACCGGCAGTAGTGGCAAGACCACGACTAAAGAAATGCTGGGAAGCATTCTGTCTCGTCTGGCACCGACCTTGGTGACACGTGGTAATTTGAATAATGACCTTGGCGTGCCGGTAATGTTGCTGGAGCTGCGTCCTGAACATCAATATGCGGTGATGGAACTCGGTGCAAGTCATCAGGGTGAAATTGATTACACCTCGAAAATGGTGCAGCCGCATGTGGCGGGGATCATTAACATTGGGACGGCACATTTAGGTGAGTTTGGCGGCCGTGACGGAATTTGCCGCGCGAAATCCGAGATTTATTCGCATATCTCTGAAATCTCAATTATTCCTGCTGCAGATGATTTTGCTGAAACCATTCGTGCCGCAGTAAAAACTGAAAAAAGCTTGAGTTTTGGTGCTGGCGGTGAAGTTTATGCCAGCGATGTAGTCCTTGATGCTCAATCATCAAGCTTTACCCTGAATACGCCACAAGGCTCGAAAACGGTTCAGTTGCCTTTTGCGGGTGAGCATAATGTCGAAAATGCCACAGCTGCCGCTGCATTTGCCCTGGCGATCGGTATTGGTCTGGATGATATCGTGGCTGGCCTGGAACAGGCAGTCGGTGCGAAAGGTCGTCTGAACTTTATTCCGCACAAAGACTATTTATTTATTGATGACACTTATAATGCCAATCCGGGTTCGATGCGTGCAGCAGCTGAAGTTCTGGCGCAGCAGCAGGGCATCCGGGTCATGGTCACCGGCGATATTGGTGAACTCGGTTCATCTGCCGCAATCGAGCATTACAAGCTTGGACGGGATCTGGTCTCTATTAAAGGTATTAACTTTGTGGTGGCTGTGGGTGAATTTGCGCCTGCCGCACAAGAAGGTGCCCGTAGTACGCAATATGGTAAAAAAATGCAGGCTTTCCTGAATCAGGAGCAGGCATTACCGTTTTTAATTCGTTTGATTGAAACACATCAACCTCAGCCGATGTCATTCCTGTTTAAAGGGTCGCGTTTTACCCATATGGAAACATTGATGGCTGCATTGATGGAGAAACTCTAAATGCTGTTATGGCTCTTTGAACATTTGGCGGGCTTTGACAGCACGTTTCAGGTGGTTCGTTATTTAACTTTACGTGCTTTGCTCAGTGTCCTGACGGCATTGACCATTGGTCTGGTGCTCGGTCCTGTAATGATTCGCAAGCTTCAGGCGCTGAAATATGGTCAGGCAGTCAGCTCATATGCCCCTGAAAACCATGCCAAGAAAATGGGTACCCCCACCATGGGCGGTGTGCTGATTCTGCTTTCGATCGGGATTTCGACCTTGCTCTGGGCAGATCTTTCCAATCCTTATGTCTGGATTGTGCTGGGTGTGATGGTGATTTTTGGTGCAGTAGGCTGGGCTGATGACTGGATTAAAATCCGTTATAAAGACAATGCGGGTTTGCCTGCGAAGAAAAAATTCTTCTGGACTTCAGTTGGTTCATTGGGTGCTGGTATTGCCTTGTATATCATTGCACAGCAACAAACCAATCCGGTGCATACCGCGAATATGCTGGATCTATTGATTCCATTCTTTAAAGACTTAAGTATTCCATTATCGATGATTCCGTTGGGTATTGGTTTTATTATCTTTACCTATTTCGTTATTAACGGTGCATCCAATGCCGTGAACTTGACTGATGGTCTGGATGGTCTGGCGATTATGCCAATCGTGCTGGTCGCTACAGGTCTGGGCGTATTTGCCTATCTGGCCGGTGATGTGCGCTTTGCCAATTATCTGCATATTCCTTATGTGAAATACTCGTCTGAATTGGTGGTGGTCTGTGCTGCCATGATCGGAGCAGGTCTGGCTTTCCTTTGGTACAATGCCCATCCAGCCCAAGTGTTTATGGGTGATGTCGGTGCTTTATCTCTCGGTGCAATGCTGGGTACGATTGCCGTCATGGTTCGTCAGGAAATTGTATTTGCGATTATGGCCGGTGTCTTTGTCGTGGAAGCGGTTTCAGTATTCCTGCAGATTGGTTCATTAAGAATGCGCAATAAACGTGTATTCCTGATGGCACCGCTACATCATCATTATGAAAAGAAAGGCTGGCGTGAAACCCAGGTGGTGATCCGTTTCTGGATTATTACGATTATGCTGGTAGTTTTGGGTCTAATGACCTTAAAATTGCGCTAAGAAATGCATTGGAAAAAGTCGGCGCATGCCGGCTTTTTTATTTTGGAGAAAATGATGAATTTACTCATGTGCCCAGTCTGTCGCCAGCAGTTGAGCTTAAATGAAAGAAAATGGCGCTGTGAGAATCATCATAGTTACGATGTCGCCAAACAGGGCTATGTGAACCTGCATGTGGTTCAGCACAAGCACAGCAAAAACCCGGGAGATACGCCTGAGTCTGTGCAGGCACGTCGCGCATTTCTCAGTGCAGGTCATTATGCGCCTTTGCAACAGGCTGTTGTAGAAAAGATTCGCGAGTTGCGGATTGGAAACCTTTTAGATATTGGCTGTGGCGAAGGCTACTATACCGATGCCATGCAGGCCGAAGTGCTGCAATGTGTGGGGGTCGATATTGCCAAGAATGCGGTTCAGGTCGCAGCCAAACTGAATAAAGAGGTGACCTGGGTCGTAGGAACCGGAGCGACTTTACCAGTATTAGATGAGTTGATTGATCTGTGTACCAGCTTGTTTAGTCCAATTCCTAAACAGGAAATCCTGCGAGTTCTAAAACCAAAATCTTATTTGATGGTGGTGACACCGGCACCGCAACATTTATACTCGATGCGTGAAGCTCTATTTGAAGAAGTGAAACCACACGAGCCGCAGAAGTTTGTTGAGCAGTTGCAAGATGAATTTAATCTGGTTAGTGAGCAGGTGATTGATGCGCCAATGGTTTTGCCACAGGCTGATTTAAAAAACCTGATTGCGATGACGCCATATGCTTATAAGGCCAAACCTGAACGTCGTTTAGCACTTGAACAGCAGGATCAGTTTGAATTACTGGCGCAATATCAGATTTATCTGTTCCAGAAAAAATAAAAAAATGTATATAAAAAAGCCCTCAACTGAGGTAATGCCAGTCAGTTAAGAAATTGACTGGCATTTTCTTGGGTATTTCTGCGGTTTTCCTTTCACAACTCGTGGGCAA
>NZ_JARDAL010000037.1:0-45394 GCF_048957595.1 Acinetobacter sp. AS5
AAGTCCAATGATTCTACGAATACACCTAACTTTTTCAACTAACTACAAATGTGTCGCACTTGAGATTTGAATCTGCGTTTTTTATAAAATATATGCCGAAAATTTGATTCATTTTAGGATATGACTGTCGATTCGTTGTTTTTAGTCATTTCGATTCAATTCCAATATTTCAAATTAAAACTCAAATGACCTTCTAATCTTGATCAGCATGGGCATTCAGAATACTGAAACTCTTATTCATAAATTATTTTTGAAGTTGTGCATGGAATGCAGAATACAACACAGCATAAATAACAACAGCTTTACTAAATTTCAGGCAATAAAAAAGCAAGGCACTCGCCTTGCTTTAATATGATGGTGGGGATAGAGAGCATATCGCCATTAAATTGAAACCCTTATTCTGTAAGGGTTTTTCTTTTAACTATTGATTTTTAATAAATTAATGTTGTATTAGAATGTATTGTAATGTGATTTAATACATCATCCAAACATCTAATTTGCACCAAATCTGCACCACGACATTATGAAGATACCAAAGGCTATTCAGCGCGGTGATAGTTGGCGTATTTGCGTCAATCATCAAAACAAGCGCCACACCTCTACCCATGATACAGAAAAAGAAGCATTAGAGTGGGCAGCTCGTAAAATTATTGAACTCAAGGATGCGGCCAAGGCGTCAAAAGGTGATTTGCCTAAACACACCTATCAAGAAGCTATTGAGTATTATCTTAAGAATGTCACACCTAAAAAGAAAGGTGCACGCTGGGAAACTCTACGCTTAAGAAAGTTGATTCGTGATAATGAGCAGTTAGTGTCAAAAAACCTTACAGATCTCAAGTCATTTGATTTTGTGAAATACCGTGATGCCAGAATCAAGGATGTGACTGCGACAACTGTTTCAAGAGAAATGGAATTGCTTAGTGCTGTACTGCATTGTTGTATCCGTGAATTGGGCTGGCTGCACGCCTCTCCCCTCACTACGGTATCAAGACCGAAGTTGCCGCCACCGCGAAATAGACGTGCAGCAGATCATGAGATTGAAGCTATTTTAAATGCCTGCTCTTATGTTGAAGGTGAGCCGATTAAAACTAAAGGTCAGGAAGTGGCATGGGCAATGTTGTTTGCACTTGAGACTGCAATGCGACTTGGTGAAATCACAGCAATGACCTGGAAGAATGTTCATATTGATAAAATGTATGTGCACCTACCAGACACTAAAAACGGCCTAACTAGAAATATTCCACTATCAGAACGTGCTGAAGAATTGCTGCGCCACATGCAAGGTGTAAATAGTCCTCGCGTTTTGAGTATTGATTCGGATTCCCTATCCTCTTTATTTAGGCGATATCGGGATAAGTGCGATATTCAGGATTTAAGATTCCATGACTTGCGGCATGAAGCCACTACTCGCATGGCCCAGATTATTCAAAACCCTGCCGATCTAGCCAAGATTACCGGACATACGGATATTAATATTCTGGTGAATACCTACTACAATCCAACTGCTACCGAGGTTGCACAACGATTAAGAAATGGGCTTAGAGGATAATAATGAAAACATGGACCTACTTTTACATAGAGCACACGATAAGAATGGGGAGATTTTTAGGAAGGAGTCTGGGTGGGGATTGAGGAATTATTTATTAAAGTAAAAAACAAAGCCCTCAGTTGAGGGCATTTATCTATTTTATCAAACAAGTGCTCTTAATTTTAATAAGTGCGCCTTACGATCCGCAAGACCATTGGTGCCGCCATTGATCCGGCGAGTAATAGTCAGCACATCATCCTTGTCAGCTAAAGCATTCAAGCCATTATCAGACCAAAACTTGCAGGCAACCATTAAGCCGATACTTGGAATTGCCACAACTTCAGGATTGTTTTCAAAGTCGATGCCGAGCTGCTGGCTATACTTGCGATAATTGGCACGTCCAGTCAATTGAATTGGGCCACGGCCTTTAAATCGCTTGCCATCCCCTGGCTGTGTATTGCCTAAATCCTTTCGACCTTCATAAGCTGCACCTGACGCGATTTCTTCCATGTATCGGAAGTTGCCCGACTCATGTGCAAGTTGTGCAAGGAAGTGAATAAAGCGAAGCGAGTTATCCAGGATGCCAAAGGTTCGTAGATGAACATTGGCAGCAAGACCGAGTTCTTCAGCTCGCGACTGACTGGCACCTAGTTTTTTAAATACCGCAGTCAGGGTGCCACGCCCGATGATACCATCGTCATGCACACCTACTGCCTTTTGTAGCTTCTTGATATTCATGAGCCACCCTTAATTTTAGGCTGTGCAATCTTACGGCCAATGTATGCCAATGCAGGTAATACAATTGAAAGCAATAGAGCATGGTATTCAGTAGGGATGAGCTGTGTATTAATGCCCTCTTGAATTAAAACAGGAAGCACCCCCAATAAAAAAGCTCCGATAATTGGGAGCTTTACAGATAAATATTTCCAGACATTTTCAGGGATTAATTTCATTTTTCCTCTCTCATATTTCGTTCATAAAGTTTGTTGCGGATTTCTTCAACCGTTCTTAAAAGTTGGTCGGATTGTTTTTCAAGAACTTGGATGGACTGGCTGTTGGTCATGGTTTGAGTATTTACCGTGTCTGTTTTGCTCGTCTGCGTATTCCAAGCAACAACAAATAGGCCAGCTAAAAAAATACCACCAAAGCGTACAAGACTTGTGGTGTTATCAATCTTGGTTTTACTCTCATGTAGCACCCTGATCTGCATATCCATTTCTTTGAACTTCGGATCAATCTCATTTCGGACTTGCTTGATCTCGCTTTTGAAGTTTGACTTAGCTCGATCCAGATCATCTTGCAGATTGTCACGAGTCTGAGTTAAGTCATTCCGAGTCTGCTGATGCTCTTTATTGAGCTGCTCTAACTGCATATTCATGCGGTCAAGTTTTTGGGGCATTTCAGCCAACTTATCCATACTTTTTCCAAGATCGTTAATCTTGTCTGAGATGGCAAGAAGCTGCCCTGCTGTTGCTACTGGTGGATCAGATGAATAGTCATTGGACATTGTGCCCCCTAAATTTTGGTAATAAAAAAGCACCTAAAAAAGGTGCTGTTGTTTGGTTAAGTTTAGACTTCTATTTCTGAATGTGACCCACTTGGCGCAGGTCGCAAAATAACTTGATTGGATACAAACACCCTGGCACCCAAGTTATAAGCTGTGCCGGATGTGCATAATACTGGACCGGATCCACCATCGATCTGTACCCGATACTCTGGATGCTTCACCGAAGTGATGGTACCGATGTATTCAGCATGGGTTGGATTTAAAAGCTTTCGCAGTTCAAATAGAGGATTAGTCACGGCTGATACGCTCCACAGTAATGGTTTCATTAACCTTCTCATGCGAAAAGCTACCTGATACCGAATCAATCACACCCCACCACTGGCCGTTAAAAGCAATGGACTTACCTGGTAGCATCTCACCAATTTCTTGGCTTACCGGAATATCCGAGAAAGTATGCAGTTCCTGAATATTGGCTTTGACTAACTCATTTTTGCCGTAACTGGCACCCGATACCACATTAAATAATGGGCCAGTGACCGTTTCAAGCGGCACATCACCTGATGTTCCTCGTTGCTGTACTTTTAGGCTTTCACCACTGCGGCTATTCACTACGGTGATGGCATTGAAGTCAGCAATGTATTCATCGTTCTTCTTAATGTTTTGCTGCATTACCAGGCTCTCAGATAACAGAATATCGTAATCCTCAACTGTCATCGTATCCCAGTAGCCTTTCTGGTACCGGGGTAAGATAGTCAGCGTGTTGCCCGCTTTCTGGCTATAGATAAAGCCGCCACCTGCATCAACCACCTGCTTGATTGCATCGATGGGTGCAAGTTCTGCATAACTCAGACTCTCAGTCGGTACGATCCAGCCCAATTCATCAATCAGTTTCCAGTCTAAGTTGGTGCCGCTATTTGCTCGATCCAATTCAGCTTGAACGAGTTGTACAGAGGTTCGTTCATTGTCTTGAATAAATGAACGTGAAGCTGCATATTTACCCGAGTTCAAAGCAGTAACACTTCGCCCCGGGTAAGTGTAAAGCACATTGGCAAAGCGCCGAGTTTCCTCTGGATCTTCAAGCAAGATATGATGCTCAAATCCATTGATCGTAACTTTAAGGATAACAGGCTGACCATTGATTGGTTGCAGCTTGCCTTTTTCCGTATGAGCCACGGTAATGGAATAGGTCCAGCACCATTGCGACCGACTGGTGCTATAGGTGCCATCCATGACTTTGATTTTCTCGCCGGTATCCAATCGTTCGGCTGTTAATGTATTCACGATATACCACCAGTTTCTGTTCGGCAGTGCTGGAATACAGTCATCTGCACCAAAATTTAAAACAACATTGTGTGAATCAACGTCATGGCACAGGCATACAAAGTTTAGATCGCCAGTACCTTCGTATTTAGGTATTTCGGGCTTTGGCCAAGGTAAAACCGGATGCTTGCGATAATGGATCGCTTTAGCTTGATCCCAAGGAAAATTCGACTTGGTAACAATCTCCAGGCTTTTATCCCACTCAAATGAAAAGCGATGCTCAAAGACCTGAGCCACTTCATGCGAATAAGTAAAAGTCTTGCGCCGGCGGATCATCTCCTGCCAGACTGTTTCTCGGTTATGACGCAGCTTGACGGTTTCTTCGTGCACATATCGCTGATGAATAAAGCGTTTATCACCCTCTTCCCAAATCACATATGCATCTGAACTTAAACCGGTTGCTTGCTCATGTATCGATCTAACCGCGCGATTCAATGACCCTGCTTGCTCATATTGAATATTTTTCTGATTGGAAATCACCAAACCCTGGTCATAAAAAAGAGCCTCATTTGAGACTCTTACTATAGGCTTGGCCCATGGTATTTCTGTGGTGCTCAAGGCTGCGATGGCTTTCTTATATCGCATATCAAAGCCATAAGACACGCCCACTAGATGATTGATATCGAATAGTGCTTTAACTTCGAATGAAAACCCAGTATCTAAAACCGTATCAATCGTGCACAGGTTTTCACTAAATACCGCTTCGATTTCAAAACTAAAACTGGTGTCTAAGACTGTATCAATATGCCCAATGACATCGGTGTTCTCTTTAAAGACTGCGACAACATCAAAGCTGAACTCAATATCAAGTACCGTGTCTATAACTGCAGTGTTTGCACCACTATCTGCATAGACTGCTGTGACTTCAAGTGAAAACTTAGTATCAAGTACCGTATCAATTACAGCCGAAACATCATCACCAAAATTGAGATTAGTCGCGCCATCGGCCAGATGTTCAAAATTAAGAATGATGTTGTGGCTGTCGGTATTATCGGGCTTAAAATTTAAGTTTAGGTTGTGCGCATCAACGGTGCCGAGCTTATTTTTAAAATCCACATGAGCACCCTTTTAATTTAAGGTCTTAATTTGATGGACTGGATAAACAGCGTGCCGCCCACAACTAAATTGGTATTAGCTAAGCTAATGTCAGTACCCACAGTTAGATCCGCTGCCACTTCACCTGCACCGTTATAAATACGCGCCCATGTTGCTGTGCCTGACTTGATCACGGTCGCTGTATCCGTTGGATGAAGCTCTACATAAGTGGCTGTGACTTCTTTAATACACGGCTCAGGAAATACCAATGTCACCAAAGCATTATTTGAATCTGCTGCGATAGCAGGACTGGCTGGCTGCACACCCTCATAAAAAATAACGGTAGCACTTTGGCTACCGTTATCCATAAAATTGGCAAAGGCTTGAATCATGGCAAGCCGGGCTTTGATAGATGTTTTATTCATTTTGGCACCACATTATCTTGAATGACTGCGTTATATTGACTAACTGGATCGTGTGCAACTATGAAAAACTTCGTTGCAACCAGGTGGTTAAATTTATAGCCACCATCCTGATCTGTTGAAACCTCATCAACCATTTTCCCCGATAGCTTTTCATATAGCCTGACCCGACATGGTATAGATGCTCCTATTTTTTTAACCGTTCCACGTATTAACAACCCATTACCAAAGGTTTGCGATGATGAAACATCATAATTTTTTAAACACTGTATATTTGTTGAAATCATTAAAGCTCACCAATCTTAAGAATGATCTGACCTTGCTGGTACTCTATTGCCACATATAGGGCAATATATAAATTTCCACCTTTTTCAAAAAGCTGATTTCTATTTAATGGTTTATTTTGAAATACCCAGTGTAAATTAGGAATCGCCCCTCTTAAAACCGCACCTTCTTTTATGTATACATCCGCAAAACACACATATCCAGAAGTTGCAACATTCGAAACATAATCACTGTTCCCAGAAGATACCTGCTGCATTGTTGGATTTATAGACGCAGTTCCTGCATTCGATACTGATGCTGCTCCAGCATAGTTTCTTTGTAATACTAATTTGTTTGTTGATGTTGTTGTTAGATTTGATGCTGGCCATGCGCCAGATGATGCCGGTACATACTCAAGCGATGCGCTCAAAAAGCAATTCGCATTATCGGTATTAAGGAAGGATATAAAACTACCAAACCCATAGGGAATAAGGTTTGTATCGCTAGGACTAACACCATTTAAGATGTAGAAGTAATCTGAATTACCGACAATGATCCACGGTCTGTCACCAGATGTCACTGTTGCTGATGCCGCATCCGCTCCTGTACTTAACCCGCTTTTTGCATAATACCATTTCGCCCAGCCATTATAAGCGGATGTGCCAGATCCTGAGCCAACCCAATTTTTATCTGGTGCCGCTGAATCATAGGGAGCTTGCACACCGAGCAGCGTATCAATATCAGCCATATCTTCAACAATACCGACCTTGGCATATTTAGCATACGTTGCTGTATATGCAGGATCAAGCTCATCTACAACGCGTAAAAATGGTCGGCTTGGTAAAAGTAAATTTTTGGATCGATACGCTCCTTTTCCACCTGTTGCGCTTGTACTACTAAATGGCTTTTCCCAGCCCAAGGGGGGTAATGATGCTGTGATTGTACCTGTTGCAGTAGCTGTACTTGGCGCTGCCGCAAGTTCAAACGTGATACTTTGTGCATTCGGTATAGTTAAAACGCGATGCTCACCATTAAATTCAGGTTGATTGGCACCTGTGATTTTAATCACTTGATATTGCATCAAATTATGGGCAGAGCTAAATAATGCAGTGACTGTTGTGCCTGATGCCGTAAGGGATGACACTGTGCCAATATTGATACCATTTATCAGACAAGCATCCAGCACATTAATCATCGAGCCATAAGCATTTTGTAGTTGTGGTGCATTGCTATTGGTATGCACATAAAATTTAATATCTGTACTTGCGACCATTTTTAATACTCATAAAAAAGACCGCATATAGCGGTCATATTTGATTTAGATTTTAAACAACACGGTCAATGTCACCACGGAGCATGATCTGGAACTGGTCTGAAACTACTGTAGGTTCTGATTGCTTCACGGTACGAATCACCCAGACCGGAAAGTTTGCAGCCACGGTATTGAATCGCAAGACATTACCGTTAGCCCAGCCCGCACCCCAGCCTTCTTTTTTAATCGTGAAGTACGGAACACCAGTGACCGGGTTGATCGGTGCATAGTCTGCATTGGTGGTACCGGTACCAATCTGGCCAGAGTATTCACCAATACAACGAAATGATTGTGCATCGGTAAAGATTAATGCCCAGCGTTCCTGAATCGCACCTTTGTTGGTGACCTGAAGTGGATAGAGCGAATCATTGTAGTTCGCCAAAATGCTTGAGCTTGGTTCATCTGCCCAAGCATTACTCCACGAACCTTGCACAAACTTTCGGGTGTAACGCGCCTGCATATCACCAATGACTAAAGCAGATCCGACAATAGTATCTACTGCATCATAGTTATGGGTTAAAGGCTTGGTAAAAGTCAGCTGACCATTGATCTGTACATCCCGGATCAAGCCCATGTCCTGATAGCGATATTTCACTGTCAGCGGTGCAACCAGGTTACCCAGTACAAAATCACCACCCAACGTCACACGGCCATAATCATAATCAACTGTGTATAAATCGAAAGCTACTTTCGTTCCGTTAGCATCTTCAAGTTCAGCCCATGAAATACGCTGATCGTTCAGGTCATATGTGGTACCTGCAATCGCACTTGGTAATTCTTGAGACTTACTTGAGCTAACAATGCCGATGCCACCGACGCGGAAGATCGGCACCCGACCGTCAATTGGTAATCGGGTGGCAGACAGACCTAAGATTTCAGAATCCAAAGGAATATAGGTATAAGCCACTGCGTTATAGCGCACTGATGAAGCATCTACCCAGACCGGAACATTGATATAGGTATCCACTCCTTCCTGGTATTCCAGCAGCGGGTCATACCAATCGTGTTCCTCAATCTCAGCCCGGTTGGCTTCAGTAATCTTGGTTTTGGTGTAAAAGTAAATCGTGACAAACCCATTTTCCCAATTGACCTGCCCATGCGCCCGGCTGGTTTCGATCACCCCATTTTCATCAGCGGTCAGTGTCAGTTGACCATATTCAAGCGTTCCCACCACCACAGTTAAGGATTGTGGCCGGATCGGCATGATCGGGGTTCTAAAGCTGATCTTGTTAACCGGTAACAGGTCGGTGGTGGTGGTTAAGGATTCCAGACTAATGGTGTTATCTGCATTCGGAGTCCAGGAATCAATTTCAACAATACCGGTACCATACTGAATGACACCGGATTGAATGCCTGAATTGTTTGCTGGATTCACATTGCGATACAGCAAGCCAGTGCGATCTAGAAAAGTGTCCGCACCAACTTTGAATCGGGCTGAGCCTGTCAGAATCTGCTCATCAAAACCAGAGGATAAATCCAGCTTGAGCTTGTTTGCCGTCACCGTATGTGTTGCTGAGTTCGAGCCAGAGGTATCACGGTATTTCACTTGAATATCAACAGCATTAAGGGCTTTTAATTCAACCTGCTGACCTTGAATGTCTGACGTTTGTGGAGAATAAAAAGACATATTTCCTCGCTAGGCAGCCGCATAGGTAGCCATAGGTGTAAAGGTTTGCACAAATCTGCTTGCTGTACTTTTTGGTGTGACTTCAACTGCGCCAGTCGCATAGATAATGGTGCCTTGCACTTGACCACGGCTATTCACTAAATTCCCCATGGTGGCATTCACCGGTACATCTGTCAGGGTTACAGACCCTGAAATCCCCTCACTGCTTTGAAGTGGAATTTTTAACTCAACACTATTTGGCTGAATTGCTGGTCCGGTACCAATGGTAAAGGTCAGCTTTTGATTTGCAGGGGTAATATCTAGTTTGGATTGATTAATTGACGACCCGTAGTTATAGATCACGGAGAAAGCTGTGCCTTTTTGGGGTAGCTTGCTTGGGATGATCTTTCCAACTCCGGTGGCATAGTTGATTTCACCTGTAGCATCACCAGTAAACTTACCCTGCGCATTAGAGGTTGCCGTTTTCTCTTCACCTTCAAGCATCCAGTTAATAGTTATGCCCGGCAACACACCTGGTCGTCCTAAATCAAAATCAAACGCAGCTTTTTCAACAGTTAAATTCGAGCGCACAAAAGTGACAATCGGTGTACCCCAGTTCAGCAGAATCGGTGTGTCTACATCTGGTAATGCGCCAGTGGTTAATAGCCATGAGCCAGTTTCGTAATTGATCATGCCCGAACCAAAAGATGGACTGGCAGCCTTTAACTGGCCTGATCCATCGTCCTTAAGTTCATAGAATTTGCCCTGTGACATATACGAGATCGACAAAGCACCCGGTGCAGGGATTGGAATCAATACTCCGGTCCAGTTGGTACTTTGGTTGTTTTGAGTCACTGGAATGGCATGGCTTTGATAATACTGATTCGGTGCAGCTGCAGGCTTGAACGTGATATTCAAACTTACAGTGCCGGCTGGCGCCGCTGCAGTCCATTGGATTAAGCCGCGCTGATAATCAATCGTGCCAACCTGAGTACCTTGCGTATTCTTAAGCAACCCACCTTGATCGGTAATCTGCTGGCCTTGTAATGTGAAAGCCACACTGGATGGAATCACTGCTGAACCGATATACAGGTTCTGACTCACTCCAATAGTCATGCCGGGATAATTGACGGTGATCGTACCTTCATTACCCGCGACCAGCACCACGCTTTCACCTGCAGCGTTCACATCAATGATCGGTGTTTCGGTCTGGGCAGATGGAATCAGCTGTGCAAAGATACTTTTAGCATTGACTGTGAACTCACCCACGTTTGCATCAGATGCCAGTGCTGTAGATGAGTAATACAGACCGGTATCAGCAACAATCGTATCCCGAATAATGGTTTTTGATGGATTGCCTGCATACCACTGCCGTGCAGACAAGCCTACAAAATCTATTTCCAGTGCATTATTTAATGAGTAAGTAGCAATCTTGTATTCCACGTTTTTGCCATCCACTACCATAATGGCAGTGCGAGTCTCAACTTTTGTGATGCGAACATACTGTTCACGCTCTAAAGCTTTACCTTCATCACTGATCAGGACAATCGTGTCACCTACTGACGACTCAGTTTCTTGCGGAAACATAGCCACCTGTAGTGATGACATACCTTTCCAGTGGGTATCTAGTGGTGTTCCGGCGATCTGACCGCCTTTGGCTAGATAGTTTTCCAACCGGTTCTGGGCAGACTGGCGTTCATCAGTCCAGTTCTTGGTGCTAAAAAGCAATGCCGATACGTTTGGATCTTCTGGTAGTTCAGAGACAAAGACTGTTGCACCCATTAATAAATCGGTGTCTTCAGTGGTCACTGCTGGAAACACCTTGCGCATGGATACATCACCCATGGTTCGATCCATTTCCGATACGTCATTGAACAGGTTATTGCTGATACCATCCTGAACTACAACGCCAGAATATTTACCACCGCCATCAGAGTTATCGGTCAAGCGTTCAGACTTGTAGATCACTAAATCCTTGGTTTCAATCGCCATCGTTCAACTCCGTAAAGCGCAAGGTCACATTAAAATAATCATCCAGTGATACCGCTGGAATTCCTTTCACCGGTGCGGCTTCCAAAGCCCCATCCTGGTGGTTAAATTTGACAGTGAACTCACGGCTGTCATGCGGCTGCTCAAACTGCAATTTGAAATTCTCTCCCTGCAGTTTTGACCACTCCAGAACAGTTCGCAGTTCACGCAGTTTAATCCAGCCCATTTGTGGATCTGCCGGTTGCAAGGTAATTGGTCGGCCCGACTTCTTTTTGCCTTCCTGAATGATCAAGGTGCCATCCATGGTGTAGGCCTGATTCTGTTCAATAGCCTTCCATGAAAATTCATCAGGCCATAAAAAACCGTCCTCTAATGGGACGGTTTCGGATGTTGCTAAGCGAACGAGTTTCATGTTGATTTCGCCTGTACTTTAAGTTGATTGACCAGTTGATTCATCAATGATTCCTGCTCGGCCGTACCGGAAAAGTCCAGTGTTTTTCCATCAAACTGAATCTGATAATTCACTGTTTTACCACCGCCCTGAAGATTGCTGGTTGATGGTGATGATGGGGTGGATGGTGCATAGGAACCGGTTGAAGCCACATTGATATTGCGAAGCAGGTCGTTGATCTTGTTGGTTCCGTGCTGGGTAGTAATGCCATTGGCGGCTGCCCGATCAAATTCAGCATTGATTAATGCTTTCATTGCGACACTGCTCTCTTTACCTAAACCCTGCTCTTTGGCGCTGCGATCCGCTGCCATAGCCTTAGACCAGATTTCACCAGCGAGCTTTTGAGCATCTTTGTCATCGTAACCTTTGCTTTTCAGCTCGGATAAAACATCACTTTTGCTGTATGAGCTGTAATCATAGATTCCTTTGCTCAATGCTTCGCCTTGGCGCTTCATTTCCTTGTTAAAATCACCTTTGGCCTTGTTGACTGCATCAGCCCAAGCTTCGGTAGATGACTTGGCTTCTTCACGTGCAATCTGCCCAGCATGACGATAACCGTCGCCAATCCCACGCGCTGAATCACGGACGCGGTGATTGGATTCAACCCAATCATCATTTGACTTAACCGCGACTTTCCCGGTTTCATCTACCTGAACGGATAGTCCGAGTGACGCGGCTTTGGCATTTGCGGCTGCAATACTTTGAGCATCGCCTGACGCATAGGCCAGTTGAATTGTCTTCTCATAAGCCTTTTGAAGATCCGCTTGAGTAGCCTGGCCACTCTGGCGTACTGTTTCAAAATCAGCCAATGCCATTTGAGCTGACAATCGAAGTTGCTCTTTGGTTTTAATGCCAAGACGTTCAAATGCAGCACCAACTTCATCCAAATCATCCGGTAGTTTTGCTGTTGCTCGCTGAATAGCTTGCATGCCTAATTCAACCTGTTTGGTTGAAAATACGCCTTTGTCCTCAAATTCCTGAAGTTTTGCTTTGGCCATGTCAATTTCAGCAGGAGATTTAGCTTTTTCAAGCCATTTTACCCAGCCTTCGTAAATCAGGTTTGATGCTTCTTTTCCACTAACCCCAAGACCTTTAACGTCATTACTTAGTGTGACGACCTGACCACCAGCCTCTTTAAAACTTTTTGATATCCTATTCAGTGAAACATCAAGATTAATACCAAGTGCTTCAGCAGCGCCTTTTGCGGCACTCTCCGCAGCTTTACTTACACCAACAGCACCGCTAACCGCCTCAGCATTACGCTGTTTTCGGATTTCGTTTAACTCTGCTTCTCTCGTATCAATAGCAGCCAACGAGGTCTTTGCGGAATTTAAGGCTGTTAAATCACCTGTAACTTTTGCTTGTTCAATTTGCTTCTGGAGTTGAATCCTTTCAGCAGCACTAGATTTAATAAATTCCTGATAATCAGTTTCAGCTTGCTTGGCTTTTTCTTGTGCCAATTCGGTTGCTTTAGCGTTTTCCTCTGTGGCTTGCTTGGCTGCCGCCATAGAGGTCACTACGACTTTGCCAGCACTATCTAAAGTGACCATGTAGCCTTTGGACTGTAAATCCAATTGAACTGCGCTATCTAAAACGCCATTGTTGGCCTTAACAGCTTCATCTGCATAATCCTGAACTGCTTTAACCTTATCTTCTTCACTGGATTTTTTACCATCAACTTCGGTTTTTTGATCAGCAAGCAAGCTTTCTAGTTTGGCTTTAGATGATGCGACTGATTCGGCATCTTTTTCTTTTTGAGTTTTGCTAATATCATTTACAGCTTCAATGCCTTTGGATTTAAATTCCATAGCACCGTTTGAAGCTTTTGTGTAGTACTCCTGAGCCTTAGCTGCAAGTTCTTCATATTCTTTTAATGCTTGATCTTTCGCATCACCAAATAGGAGTTTTGACTTCCAGTAAGTGAATGCTCCAGCAACATCATAAACAACACCAGCAAGAAGATTTAAACCAATACTGATTGCGGAAAATCCATCACCAGCAAATCCAATTACGACATTAATCGCCTGTAAGACTTTTGTGAGGCCATTGGTTTTATCGGATGCAGTATCTACGCCGCTGCCAAAGTCAAATACAGCACCAAGAGCTGTATTTAATACGTCTGCTGTAATTTCAAAAGCTGCGCCTACAGACGAAGCAAGTATTTTTAGCGTATCGTAAGCTGACTCAAGAGCTGTTTTAAACGCCTCAATGGTTGCGGTATCTATTTTCTTAAGTTGATCACCTACCCAAACAAAGCCTTCGCCAATATCGTCAAGCAGGACAGTTACAATATCCATGTTGTCAGCAAGAGTAACCAGCCATTGAGCTACTGTTGCCGAAGCCCCGTTCGCCTGATCCATAGTGCCAATCAGAATCTGCCATTGAGTCTGGATACGCTGTAAGGCATTGCCGATGGTGGTTGGGAACTTAGCATAATCGGCTTCAATTGCAGCGGATTGGCTTTGTAGTGCCTTGATGACCTTCTCGGCAGATAGTTCGCCATTCTCAGCCATCTTGCGCAGTTCGCCAGTGGTCACACCCAATGACTGTGCTAAAGCTTTAGAAATGCCCGGTGCTTGCTCCATGATGGAGTTGAATTCATCACCACGTAATACGCCAGATTGTAATGCCTGAGTAAACTGAGTGATTGCGGCTTCACTTGCCTGTGCGGATCCACCACCGGTCTGAATCGCCATATTGATGGTTTTGACCAGATCAAGACTTTGCTCTTGCGTCAGCCCCATCTGCTTACCGACATCATTCACTTTCGTAAATAATCCGGCTGTAGCATCTAGACTGGAATTCGTGGCAAGTGCTACCTGATGGACACCAGCCATTGCAGATGTAAAGTTGCCGCCATCTTTAGTGGCAATATTGATTCGAGCGGACAGGTTTGTGTAGCTATCTGCTGCATCTGCAAGCCCTTTTACAGACACACCAACACCAACCGCAGCCATAGCAGCAACAAGTGCATTGACAGCAAATTTAGCGCCATTCATGCCCTGCTCTAAACCACTGGTATTAGCCAACAGGTTTAATCGAAAGTCTAAATTCCCTGCCATCTGGTTTTCTCCGGGCAATAAAAAACCCGCCGAAGCGGGTTTGGGTAAAATATAAATCTAAATTGTTTTATCTTGTTTAGACTGAGTTAAGCAAAAGTCCTTGATCTTCGAAAATTGCTCACCACTATTGCTTGAATCTATTTCATATGTTTTATAATTATCAGTAGCAGTAGTTATGCGAATCAGAATTCTGGAACTATTTTCTATTTGCGCCCTATGATTTTCACTCAAAACAATAACCTTATTTAATGAAGATAGGTTTGAAGTACCGTCTGACATTGGTTGGTTATCAAATCTAATTTCATAATTGCCAGTGGCACCATCTTTGGTGAAATCTCGAATTTTGATAGGGGTATCTGCGACAAAAACTGCACTTAATCCACCGTAATATGAACAACCTATTGTTAAACCAGCGTCTGTTTGCAATCCTGTTTCAGCATTAATCGCCTTGTTAGACAAATAAAGACCTTCCTTATCTGTCATTTTGTCGATTTCACGCTCTAACTGCCATTTAGTTTCTTTTGGTTTATCATTTTTATCAGGATTGGCTATAGTCTGTACTATCTCCTTATTATCATCAACATTCTTGATTGCAAATGTGTCCCATAAAAAATACCCCAGACCACCTATAATCGCTATTATTGCCACTAGAATTAATGGATTATTTTTATAGTGTGCCCCACATGTTTTACAGTGAGTATCTGCCGGTCTCATTGGTTTTTTACAAGATTTACAGTATTTAATACCCACTATTATCGCTCCCACTCAATCTTATAGATCTGGCCGTCTACAACTGTAATTGTGTATTTCTGCCCATTCACCGTGTAGCGATATGAAGTAGCTTTATGCGGCCAACCTTTACGGTCATGAATCACGTGATGATAAGAAGATTCAGGTTCACCCAATACATCAAACATTTGCCCCAATGTAGAGCCAGGTTTCACATAGCTGGTACTACCACGTACAGAGTTCACTTCTACAGCAAAAGTGAATGAGCTGGCCATTAATGCCATGGCTAATAGTAATTTTTTCACAGTAACCCCCCTAAATTATTATTTCCACATCATAACTTTAGGGTGAATCCCGATCAATCAGAAACCATTTCTTTCTTAAATGATTCAAATCCCTTTTTATCCGTCTGGGCCACACGCGCTGCAATAGCAGCATTGAAGATTCCCTGTTTATACAGCTTATTTGATGCCTTAACGTAGCCCTGAAACGCGCCATAGGTCATCTGCATGATTTCGCTGTGTTGGTGGCCCATTGATACCAAAAACTGGAATGAATCAAACCAGGTGGATTCTGTGGCCTGTTTTACAGACCGCTTTGGCTTCTCGTATTTGAAATAGGCTTGATTGATTAACAGCACCACTTTCAGCAGGTTTTTAAAATACTGCTCATCTTCTGCCAGTTTGATCAGCGCATCACTGCCCAGATCGGTAACACATACAATCATTGAAATGACTTGCGCTGCATGGGCCTTAAATAATTCTGTTAAAATTTCATCTGAATGATTTTGGTCTTTGATGAAGCTCTTTATTGGCTCTGCATGTGCCAGCCACAAATCAAAGTCTTTTATCTGAATCTGACGAACTTCAATATCATCAAATGGAATGCTTCGATTCGTTGCTAGAAAAAAATCATTCATGATGGGTCTCAAGTTAAATTTCAGGCATTAAAAAACCCACCGAAGTGGGCTAAGTTTGACGAGGATCGAACTCGCTTTTTCAGGCGGATAGGATTTACACGTATTTCAGAAACACTATCCAGAACCTGACGTTTTTTCCAAACCAGAGCTATTGCTCCTTAAACTACAAACTCAAAATTAATGTAGCGTATGCTTGATTTTTTTTCAACCAAGAGGCTGGAATGCATTAAAAAGCCACCCGAAGGTGGCTATGTATTTTGCTTTTATCGAGGACACAAAGGGTCACCAACAATGAAAACTTTCTTATCAATCTGACTTACAACTTCATTTAAAAGCTCTTCATCATTTGATTCATATTTTATAAGAGTTTCATCACCTGTACTTTGAACACTTACGTGCACAACAGGTATTTGGTCGATGTCATCAAAATTTGGTTTATCCATCTTCTCACCAATGCTTATAATTCTGCCTAAATTATAACATTGATAAAAAATACAGGCACAAAAAAAGACGCTAATGCGCCTATGGAGTTCTTTGTGCCTGCGTAGGTTAAGGTGCTGTCGCTGCCGGAATCGTTACGATATGGCCGTATAGACCAAGCTGCGCATCCGATTGCTTTGTAATGTCTGCCAAAGCCTGACCGGAAATTGAGTAAGACCCTAATTCCTCATGAATCAACGGGAACGTGGTTTCTGGTGACTTCTTGGTACGCCATAAAGTCACAGCAACAGAATCACCGCTAGCAGTATTCACGCCTTTAAAGAACAGTTTGTATTCTGTATTAAAGTCGGATGCAAAGGTGGTGTTTGTCACAGCGCCAGTGGTGTACGTTGCCAGAATCGGCATGGTCAAACCAGAAACATCGTTGAAAATCACTGTGCCGAACTTAGCGTCCAATGTGTAATCTTCTGGGTCAACTGTTTTGGCTGTGCCGCTGGTCGAGTCTTTGAATGACACGGTTTTCAGGTTATAGCCATCAAGCTTGATTTCTTGACCTGCTACTACTGTGCCTAATGATTCACCCGCTTCTGTTCTGGTAGCAACCTCGTAGTTCATACCTGACAGAATATACTTCAAGTTTTCAGCATCGATTTCTTCAAGCTGTCCCGAGAAGTTCACCGAAGTCGCATTTACCATGGTGAAATCGGTTGTGCGCTGACCTGTCATTGATTCTTTGTGCTCAACAATATCAGCACCGATTTCCAATTCAAACTCAGGTACGTTGCCGATTGCGCGTAGTGCGCCTGCAACACCGTTTTTAATCTCTGCAAGATAGAATCGACCTTGCAACGAAATATATTTACTCGCCATTATTTAGCATCCTCTTTTCGTGGCTTGGCTTGCGCTTTGATTTCTTCAATCACACGGTCAGCCACTAATTTTTTAATCTGAGCATCATCTAGCCCGCCAATCACATCGCCTTTCTGCCAACGTCCGACAGCTTTCAGCGCTTTATATTGCTTCATTAAGTTATTACCTGTGATTCAAATAAATATGGAAAGTATGCAAAGCCTGAAGCCGACCCGACATTTACACCAGAATCCACCCGTTCAAAAGGCCGGAATCCTGCAATGCCCGGATCAAATCCCTGCATTTTTGCCAATATTTCACGAATGAACGGATCGGCAGTTTTTCGGATATTTGACGTTTCTTCTAGTTGTGAAGATGCATCATTGACAGCCAGTACAACAAGCCATTGCTGAGTAATCGATACCGCACGACCACGGCCAGCACTCTCTCCAACCCGATCCCCGACATAAATCACATTCAGGCTAGGCGAACAGTTGGTAATTTGAAGCATATCGTCCACGTTAAACGGTGTATTAATCGCTAACACGCCATTTATTGTCTTTAATCGCCCCACAATCACCGATTCAAGTGCAAAATAATCACTTTGCATCCGTTAATAACTCCAGTAAATATTCTTCAATTTCAAACAAGACCTCTTGAGAATCATCAACCGACATACCCAAGAACGGACGCGGTGGAATGGTGACGCTCTTAACCTGTGCCCAGCCACCCATAGCGGTCTTGAACTTCAAATACTTGCTGTTTTTTGGAGTAATTCGAGCGCCAAAATGTAAAACTGGCGCGTAAAAGACATTAGTTCCAACAACAACACGCTTGCCATCACTGGAAACGCTGTACTTGATTGAGTTATAAAGCCGACTGGTATCACGTAAAGTCGTGCCACCTTGCATCTTTGCCCGCCAAGACTTCTGCCATGGCTTATCGTCTGTGCCAATGCCCGTGTTAATACGCTGTTTTGTATTATGTTCGAGTATTGAGCCGATGTTGTGCATCAACTTGGAATGGTCGCCAGCTTCCTTTAAAACCCTGTTCAGCCACTCGGTTATCTTTTCTTGACCGTGAAATTGAATTTTATCGACCATGATTAAAGACTCGGCATATCGTCAAGTTTTGCATTTGAGAACACGCCACCTGTGTATGTGGTCCCAAGTGGTGCGCTTGCTCTGACTTTCTTCGGCTTGGTTACTTCCTGAGTTTCGATATTCTCAATGAGAAGCATCGCCTTTCCATCTGCTACGCGCTTTAAAAACCCGATTGCATCTTCATATCGCTGACGTACTTGATCTGACGCTTTAGATCGCCACAACAGGAAACGTGCAATATCACAGATATAGATTTTTAAATTTTTGGGCGGATGGGAAAGTGGCACATCGTAGATGACCCCGATATAACCATCGGCTATATCAGATGCATCTTCAATGTAAGAATCAACCGACTCACCGCCAGTTAATCCTCGTTCTAATTGAGAAATCTCATTCTCACCGTAACGCAAGACCAAATCACTTCGATCTGCGTACATAGGTCACCTTATTTCGTTGATACCACTTTCACCAAGGCTTTTGGTTTAGCAACAATCGGCAATTGGTTTGACTGCACATGAAGCTCAAAGCCACGGTTATGCTTCAATGGCTCTTGAGATGCGTAGTATGGCAATGCAAGCGTATTCACCGTGTCAGAGAAATCTGCAGGAGCCAATGCGTTTAAGAATACATCTTGTGTGCCAAGTGGGTATGCATGACCTTCTTTCACACCAATCAGCGGCACACCACCAATTTTTTGACGGTTCACAATGAATTTCAAGCCGCCAAATTCAAAGCCTGATTTGTTACCGGTTGCAAGAACATCAGCGCCTTTAGACCAGTTTAAGAACACTTCACGCACGTTTTTGTGAGCAACCAAGGCATCGTAAAATGCGCGATCAACTTCCACTTCAATGCCTGACGTAGTTTCTTGACCCAAACCATCTTCGATTTGATCAATAACATCTTGGCATTTCGCAGCAACATCAGTAGTTGCGGTTCCTAATTCAAAATCAACAACCTGTGGGGTAATACCGAAGCGCGTGTTGTAGTTTACAATCACTGTGCCATCAGCATCTAAAATGATGCCCTGTTTTGCTTTCGTGCGACGATAAGCAAGTGTGGTATCGATTTTATTTTTCATGATCTGAAGTTTATCGAGTACCTTGCCATTTACAGTTTCAGCAGCAGTACCGCCAAACGCGCGTACACCCATCACATCAGATGCTTTCACAACATCTTCAAGCGGCATGTGTGGAATTGCAAAAGTTTCTAAAGTTCGAGTACCGCTTGAGTTTTTAGGAGCAACACCACCCCAAGCAGTTGTTGGCACTAAAACTGTGTCTTCAGCATAGAACTCAACTTCAAAAGCACTGGTTGTGCCTGGCACATTGCGAAATAAATTCACATCGTTTGGATTACCAATGCGAGTTGGTAAGCTTGTAATAGCGGTGGATAATTCCTGTGTGCTAAATTCTAATTCGTCCATTCTTTTCCCCTTATGCCGAGCGCACAGTAGTGATGCCAAGAGTCTTAAGACCAGCAACAACAGTCGCCAAGTCACCCGCCTCAACTTTTAATTTTTCAGCCACAATACGAGCTTGATGCGCCAATATTACGCCTTTGCCTTTTTCGGTTGTGGTTTTCACTGTGCCAATTGCAATACCTGCAACAGCCCCAGTGCCATCAAATAAAACGATGTCGCCTGATGCATTAAATGATACTGGCTGACCATCTTCGATAGTTTGGTTGATTGCTACAGTTGCATTTTCACGGCTCGGACGATGGTTGCCATCTAATTCCCAAGCCAGCCAATCCGAAGTTACGCCTTTTTTAGTTACAGCCATTTTGTATTACTCCTTATTTACGCGCTTTAGCTTGGTCAGCGAGTGACATCGGCTTTGCGTTGAATTGATTTTGACCACCTTGCGCTTGATGCTTAGTCAAGTAATCTGGCAATGCTGGTTTTTGCGGTTGAGTTGCCGAGAATTGACGAAGTTGTTTGGCTGAGAATGCAAATGCACCATCATCAAGCTTTTTCATTTCTTCAATATCTTCGGCGCTAAACTCTTTGCCCAGGTCTTTACCTAGTGCAGTGATTTCAGCTTCACGTTTTGCAGCTGCAAATTGTTTGTTTTGTTCAGTCAAAGTATTAATCTGACCTTCCAATTCTATGATTTTGGCTTGCGCCTGTACTAAGTCCACGTCTGTGTCCTCTTTGGTTGGGTTTGGATTGGCTTTGCCTGAGAAGGCTTTAATAGATGTATTCCGATCAGCACCGGTCGAACAGATCGTAAATTCACGGATACGGTTTTGACGGAAGATGGTGATTGGTCCTTCAAAGGATTGACCATTCACAGTGACTGTCTTGCCTTGAGACACCTCCTCAATAGATCCCGGATCAATCATCATGGACATCTGGAATGGGAAACCATCATCAGAGTCTTGGACAATTTCCTGTGCTTTGGCGTTTGTAAGGAAATCACCTGATACATCAATCTTTCCGTTTGTATCCACGGTTTGAACGACACCAATTCGACTTGAACTGAAATGTTCCTCAAGCAAGGCAGCCGGCTTATCAATCTCGATACCATCAAGATCAAAGACCACGCCAGAGCGCCCCCAATACCAGTGACCATCTACACGACCACCGGCATAAGCAGTGCCTTTAAATTTCCGTTTCTGCCCTTCCTCGGCTTTGGGTACCTCAATCGCAGAGGCATTAAATAAATACTTCAGCCGCTCTTCATTTGGATCTGGCATTTTTCATGCTCCATAAAAAAACCGCCCTTTCGGACGGTCTTAAATTGATTTTGATTAATACAAATTAAATAACGTGTTATTTGCCACAAATAGCCGTGTAGCAAGCTCGTTTGTCTTTCTTAGCACCACTTCATCATCCGTGATGCTAACGACCTCTAAATTCAAATCAGGAGCCAATAGCGCACCGTTCAAGCCGTTAATCTTGCTTAAATCGAGTGCTACGCCTTTTGCATCCAAAATAGTGATGCTTTTCCCTGCTTGAGCCGATGTCTTAAATAGAGTTGGTGTCTGAATGCCAATCACATTACCTTTTTGCAGCTTGAGCGAATCAAAGCCCTTGATATTGTTTCCAGTAATCTTTGATTTCAGATTCTTGGCAATCAACATGAGCGAATCGAATGAACGCTTCATCCAAGCGACAATAGATTTATCGTCTTTCACTACAGCGTTTTTAAGCAGATCCGTTAATGCTTGCTCATCATCTTTCACAAGCTCGGTCAGCATTCGTATTGCACTCGGTTCAATATCCTTTTTAGAGTCAAACACACGATCAATAATAGCCTCATTGACCTGTTTTGATTCTTCGGACATTGGCTCGAAAGCCTTAACGATTGATTTATTCGCTTGCTGTGAGATTAAAGCTTCGTTTTGAATATCACTTAATTTTCGTGCAAGTGGCGTGTCTGTGAGTAATGCATCATCAATCTTCTCTTGAAGTACATCATTTAAATGTTTGCCATAACTCACAGGACTTACAGCCCAACCTTTATCGGGTTGTACACCCATCAGGCCATCATCAGGTGTAATACCTTGTTTCTTGGCCTGCGCTTCAGTCAAAGCATCTACACTGCACCGACATTGAAATCCATTGGGCGGATAATGTGTATCCCAAAACGGATCATCAATGCCACGGACAATATTGTTTAAAGCTAAATGACTCGGACGAACTCGACTATCCGTTAAGGATGAATATCGCAGATAAGGCCGATTAGCTTTATTTTTCTGCTGCTGCGTCCAGATACCATGTGCATAAGCATTCTGAATATTTGTGCGGAAAATGTTATCCAGGTGGTGCGGACTAAGCTCGATTCCCGATTCTTTAACCGCCTTTTGAAACTCTTGAAATGTCGAACCGCTTTCAATTGCTCTATTGGTCAGATTAATCACAGTCCTGATCTGGTCGAGTGATGCCAAATAGCTCACTGTAGTCGCGTATTGTCTTGCATTTAAGTCTAGTAGATAGAACTCGTCAGACAAAACAACACGCTTATCACGAGCGTAACGAAGCGCGTCAGCGTAACTTACTGCCATTACTTACTCCGTTGCACATACCCGATCACATCAAACAGATACAAAGCCCGCGCCATGGTTGCATTGAATCTCTCAACCGACTCGCCAGACATCAAGCTATAAAGCTTTTCCTGAAGCTCACTGGTATCTTTTACGGTCTCAACAACTTTCAGCAATTCAGACTCGGAAAATAGCGTTTTATCGATGTCATCAACCATGTCATCAACTTCTTGCTGATTCAGGTCAATGCCTTGCATGTCTGCTTTAAAGCTGAATGCACGTTTTGGAATAGCTGAGAATGCAGGTGTCACCTTGGTGTCACTTTGAGGTGCCACCTCAGCAACATCACCATCCTTCAAGCTGTATTCACGCTGAAAATACTGTGGTGTCAGATTAGCCCCGGCATTCTTAAGCTTTACATCGCGCTCAGCCTTATCTGTCTCAAGTGATTTTTCATCACCGATAATGATTTTATGCTTCGACCACTGGTTCAGCTCACACAAAGCATTTATGACAGCCTGAATAGTCGGTGTAATCATCCGAATATCAGACTTGAGTTTGTCTTTTCGTACATTCTCATGTATCTGACCCAATGCCCGACTACCTGAGTTATCAGTACCACTGGTCAACGTCTGCCCCAAAATGAGCTTTTGAATCTGACGCTTGATTTCGGTATTGAATGTTTCAAATGACGACCCTGCTGTGCCTTGCGCCACTCCGAGTACTTCTACATCATCTTCAGCATCGATTGAGACAACGGACTGGGCATGAGCAGACAACAAAGCATTATTCATTGCCTGAATATCTTCATCATCACCATCTTTTACTTTTCCAAGCAAAATCGGTGTGCCAAATCGCTCTAAGAACTTCGCCCAGAACTTAAATCCATTCTGTTTGAAGAAGAATAACCAGTACAGTGAAGCCAATAACGCCTTGCCATAAGGTTGTTTGTATGAAGATTTGCGACGAGTTAAGAAAAACTTAATCGTCTGATCCACTTCACCTTCATAGCCTGATTCAGATCGATAGATCAAACGTCCGTCATTCTTAGGCTCAAACCACTCCATCGGCTTTTCACCAATCCATTGCAGCCCGATATGTGTGTCCTTTTGCTCGTAAATCGCCTCTTGTACTGAGTAACCAAAGAACAAGGCATTGTGTGCACACGTTGCAAGCTCCACAAACCACTCATTCAGCTCTTGAGTGAGCAATTTAGCTTCGGGTGTGTCATTTGGCTCTAAACGATAAGGCGCACCAAGCAACGCATCTAAGCGAGTTTCAGCGGCTTGACCGATCTCATCATCATCAAGTAAGACAGACAATCGGTGACGCTGAATACCTGCTTTCATCAAAGTTTCGTCAACATCAGCAGCCTTACCAGCATTAAAAAAGCTTTTTACTGCTAAATGTGTGTCAAGTGAACCGCTCGACAAAGCCTTGTTTTTAACTTTGTCTTTTTTAGACTTTGCCATAGTTATTCCTAATTAAATGTTCTTGTGCCTGCGCCAGATGGCCGGGCTTTTGTCCTGGCTTCTAGCAACTCGTTAAACGCATCACTACCTGCATCGATTTGGTCATCATGCTTGCCGTTTGGAAAGTTACGCATTTCCTCAATCAATGGCTTATTCCAAGCACCGCGAAGCATCCGCACATTGCCGACGTTGACCTGAGCGGCAAAAGGCTGAGCACGGGTAATCTTGTCACCAGAAACAATCTCGGCTTTGACAGAAAAACCAGCCAGCATTTTGATAAAGCTTTTAGCTTGAGCCTTACCGGCTTGTCCCGGATCTTGGGGTAAGCGAATTGCTACAGACTTACCATCCATCTCAGCAGTTTGTTTAATACGTTTCTCAACACCGTCTGGTCCAAGCTGGGCATGCTGCACGTCCACAATGTAGATATACCCATCCTTGCCTTTGGCTTGACGCATACCAGCCGTGTAGTCACCCTCATTTTCAGAAGATGCCAAATCCCAAGCCCGAACCTCTTTAATGATGTCTGCAGGTAATGCATCCACAATTTCAATATTGTCAGGCTTAAAAAAACCACCGGCTGGTGGTGATGGTCTTTGTCGATATTGCCCCGAGAACACATAAGGTGCTGCTAGCTCCATTCGCTCCAGAACTTCAATGCTGTGTTTAGCTGGCCACAGTGCAGATCCATCCGGTTGAATAGCTGAAAGTTCTAAATGCTCCCACACCTCCCCATTACCACCATCAAGCAACCAACCTGCCAAATCCTCTTCATGCAATCGCTGCATGATCACAATGATGGGTGTATCCGGTGAGTTAGTACGAGACTCTAGTGTATTTTGAAACCACTCAATCACGCCTTTACGTACCGTATCGGATCGGGCTTCACTGGCTTTATGTGGGTCATCGATAATGATTGCCCCGCCAAATGAATCGCGAAATTTGCCAGCACCAAAACCTGTAATCGTACCGCCAGTACCTTGTGAATAGCAGACACCACCCTTTGCAGTACGCCAATCATCTTTGGCCTTACTGTCATCACGTAGTGCAAAATCAGGAAATACGCGCTTATAAGCCTCTTCTTGTACTAGGTTACGTGTCTGGAAAGCATTATTTGCTGCAAGCGTAGCTGAGTAACTAACATGAATAAATTCACTGTCAGGCACCTTGCCAAAGCACCAAGCCATAAAATTAATTACAGCCAGTTCTGTTTTAGAGTATCGCGGTGGAACGTTGATGATTAGACGCTTGGTTTCACCTTGAAACACCTTCATTAATGCATCACAAACAACTCGATGGTGCCAGTTGTGCAGCCACTTGTATTTACGACGTTCTTTAAACATGTACCGTGAAAAGAAATATAGGTCCTCTTGAGCTTCAAGCTGAATTGCAAGTTCACGTGCTGGATCAATACTCATCTAAAACCCGCTCCCTTGCCTTCAGGTAGCTTTCAGTCGGTACGCTTGAATTTACCGTTTCGATAGGTTTGCCATCTTTACCAGTAATTTCTTGTCGATTGGTAAACTGCCCACCAACGTCCTTTGCAGC
This sequence comes from Acinetobacter sp. AS5, assembly GCF_048957595.1. NCBI lineage: Bacteria > Pseudomonadati > Pseudomonadota > Gammaproteobacteria > Moraxellales > Moraxellaceae > Acinetobacter > Acinetobacter sp. AS5. The sequence continues at coordinate 25,548 of NZ_JARDAL010000037.1, forward strand.
CTGTTCAAGAATCTTGAGTGACATCACTGTATTTTTTGCATTTCGCTCTAACTGCTTTTGATACTGCTTTAAGCGGAAGTGTTTATTTGCAATTGGGATGTCAATTAAACCTGCATCGAATTTTTCACGGGTTTCATTAAAAAGCTGAACGAATTTTTGGCTGAGGTTTTTCCCTGATTGCTTGGTTGGGTCGTATGCAGCAACCTGAATGCGATCAATTGATATTTTAAATTCTTGTTTAACAAGCTCTGCCACTTCTTGAGGTGTATCACGGCATGCAAGAGCTTGAACTATAAATATTTTTACAGGCTCTTTTAAGGTTGCCATAAACACCCCTTTGTATAACTAGGTATAACAAGATAGGCAAAAAAATTAAGCCAACTTCAATAAACACGTACCACATGCATGAGCAATATTAGCCCGAGATATAGTTGGACCATCATTTGCAAGCTCTACCATTTTTTGGACATCTGGTGATGCACCGTAACGCTGGACAACACCGTGGAATTCTTCGACATCGTGACCACGTAAATAAAGTTTTGGCAGACCAGTGGAAGCACTCCACATCAATTCACCTTCTTCATTTCGCTCTTGCCCAATGTGATAAAGCTCATGCTCTACCAGCGCCATAAAATCTGTATCACTCATCACCTGGCATACACGTGCATCTAGTGTAATGATGTATTTAGGCACATCACCAAACCACTCAATCAGTTGAACTTCCTGCCGGTTCTTTTTCCATCCACCCACATTAATCATGAGTTTTTCAGTCTGGCCCAATACACGACGACCTTTAGCCTTGCATGTTGAGTAAGCCCATAAGAATGAAATATCCGGTGGATCGATACTGTTTAAATGCTCATGATCTTCGTTGTATAAATCTGAGTATTCAGCAAGAAAGGTTTCTTTTATCCATGGCCATAAATCATTATTGGCTGGTTCAAAGTGAAGTAGGCCACCACTATCAATGTCGTTTTCATCAATTTCATCTTGAATAGGGGGGTAAGGACGCTTCATCTTGATAACACCACTTCAAATCATCCGGCACAGTTAAATGCACACCCAACTTCACCACAGCAAAGTCATGCACGTAATTCAAATACTCGGTCATTTGCTTAACGCTTAATTTGGTTGTACTGCAAAGTCTTATCACCTGCTCTGCAATCACCCGGTATTCTTCACATTCATTCTGCTTGAGCATTGCAATCGCATTGCAGGTCTCAGCAAACTCCTGATCATCACGACGGTAGATATAAATCAGAAACTTCTTCTTAAATTCGTAATGAAGTGAGTCCTTGTCCTGACCAGTCTTTTTCTCTATCTGACCCAACCACATCCACATGAGTCTATTCTGTGCAGTGGACCTATCATCCTGCTTCTGATCAATCACCACCCTTAACGGCTTACCCTCATTAATCGCCTGAGTGTAATTGGTATGCATGTAGTTAATGGCTTTGGTGATGTCGGCATGACTCTGGATAGGAAACACGGCTTTTTGCATTTCCTATCTCCATCTATCTTTTTGTCATCTTGTTTAGATCGCCAGACCAGTATTCATGTTTGCACTTTTCACAAACCCAAATACTGCGCGTCCAGCCCATTGCTATAATTTGATCACCATGAACTGTTTTGATTTTCTTATAGTCGTGCTTGCATGTTAATCGCTGGTAGAGAGCTACTAACATTCCAATTGGCAGTAATGGAATAATCAAGATGTTCACTATTAATTTTCTTATATCCATCAAAACACCTCTTTATCTTCCATCACCAGCATCCGATTCACTCTCACCAACCACTGATCAAACATGGCTTCACTCTCAGCCCGATTACCCAATTCAAAACGGTCGAATGCAGCATGGCATTTAAAACAAAGGGAAACTGTGAACTGATCAGAAGCCTTAATCGATCTACCCTTACCATGCTTGGCACTATTTGAATGAGCAGCCTGGCTATGTGGATTACCGCACCGAATGCATGGCAGCTTTCTGATTGCTGCGAGTCTTTTGTGGTTGCGCTTCATAGAGATTGATTCTGATGTTTCTTGCTCGCTCTCGGTGGCGTTTAAGCTTTTCATCTACATTCACCATCTCTTTAGCGGTCATCATGCTGCGTGACAGGCTGAGTAAAATATCAATCTGGTCGCAATGTTCTTTTAATTCCCTTTGTGCAGATACTATGTCCATAAACACCACCAATAAAATCAACTCACAGGCTTTAGGATGTGCTCTGGTATTGTTGAGAATTTCACTTTTGAACCATCGCCATAAATATCGAGATCCATGTTCACGGTCATAAATTTCACCCCAAGTTTGTCTTGGGTGCGCGCTACCGCTCGAATCAACTCAGCCTGCAACTCTCGCGCAATAACTTCGTCACTATACTGAGTCATACCCACCACCAATAAGAAAAGAAAACCCCTCAACATCTAGAATGCGAGGGGCTTTGTTTGCCGTAATCCGTTCGGCGAATGTCACCGAAGTGACAAGGGTTTATTCATCCAGCCATTTACCGCACTTACGACATTCGATCTGGATAAAAATATCTGACTCGTAGTCATATTCATGAAAGCAGAATAATCGTTTTAGAAATTGGAGCATGTTGATCTCCTTGGAATTTGGCGGCGGTATTAATTTAAAAACCACTAGAAATTAATAGGGACCGCCATTGGTGCCCCGATATTGCTTACACCAACATTTCTCAGGGCATTAAAAAACCAACTAGGAAGAATTACTTCTTAGTTGGCTTAGTAGTGTGTGCTTAATGGCTCATAACTGAACGTGTTAATGGGTCGCCAATCCAAAGTAGTACTCACCTTTTGAAGCTAGATGGTTTCTGCAGAAACAAAAAAGCCCACCTTTCGATGAGCTTTTCTTGATGGTCTTTTAACTATGCAGTTTGACCACTGTACAGAAACTATATCTTAGCGACGTTTAGGTGTCAATCTCTTAATTTCTTTCTGTATTCATCAACATAGAAATCAATTTCCTCATTAAACCCATCGAGGATGCTCTCAACCATGAAAGTTAAATATTTATGCCGTTTTGCAAATCCATCAGCGTTCACCTCTGTAATGCCAAAGAAGTTTAACTGCCCTTGAAGCGTTCTTTCTTCTTTTAATTTTGGTCGCAAATTATAAAACACACCCATCTTTGCAACCTTAAAGCAAAACAACTGCAAATCAAACTTTTGACGACTCACCCTCTCCTCTGCTGTGGAATACAGAATTTTTGTGATGTACTTGCAAACCTCAGCAAATGCTTGCGTATTATCCCGATAATCACCCCAAACCAACAATTCACAATACGCTTTACACGCTGGACATTCAATCGAAGCAATAGCACCGCAGCGATCTTCCCATGATGGACCTTTCTCGCCAGTGCCTTTCGGGTCCTCGGTATATTCAATCGCTTTAAGACCAATCTGAGTAAGCCATTCAAGGTTTGTCATTTTCTCTGTTACTGCATTCATCCCTATTCCCTCTTAAATCTCTCTAATCTCTAAACCGTGTACCGACTTCATTAAGTGTTTCTTCAAACGGTAAACTGGCAGATTCCGTGTCATTGTGCTTTTGACATCTTCAACAACCATCTGCCCCTTTTCCTGATATACAAAATCTGCAACATACTTCACTGCTGGCTTGCGTCTTGGCTCATTCTCAAACTTGACCGACTCAGCCAAAATGAAAGCCTTTTGTAGTTCCAGATCTTTAATTTCCCCTGCGCGCTCTAACAGTGACAAATCCCGATAGCGTCTTGCTTCTTTCTGACTATCGAAAGTGATGCCGTTAAGCACCACCTTCTTGTTTTTGTATTTAGTCATTAGCACCTCGACTCACAACTTTAATGCCTGAAGCAACTAGCTCATCGTGTGTGTAATACAGGACTGCATTCTTGTATTTAAGTCCGTAGCTGCCATTCGGTAAGACCTCGACAATTTCAGCACTCTCAAACCGACATGTTTTAATTTGGTCTCCAACCTTAATCATGCTCAATCACCTTCGTATTTGGAGAAATGTGGTTCTTGATGTCCGTGCAATGGTCAGTTTCCTCATCCGACCACTGTTTTACATTCACATCAAAAGGTTCTGTTTTTTTGTTCTGAGCAGCAAGTGCAGATAAGTTGACGTTTGGTGTCCCCAATTTTGGAAATATTTTCCCAATCATGGTCATATTCCTTTAATTCTGTTTTCTCGATTAAGTTCATGCTGCTGCTCCTTGCGCCATATCTTTGATAAATTCTTCTGCCTGAAGTGTGAGAGAGAATCCCTTTGGATGCGCTCCATCACATTTGACCAATCCCCAAAACTCCAACCGGTTCATGTATCGCTGAACACTGCGAATTGAGATACCCATTTTCGGCTCAATGGAGTCATGAATCTGCTGGATCGAGACGCGACCTCTAGTGGTGGCCAAAGTGCGCATGATCATTAAATTAATGTATGTACGGTCTGCTTCTTTTCTCACGCTGCACCCCCGAATAAATCTTCCTGCTCACCTTGATGCACATCACCACCCCACTGCATAGCCATAGCATCAGCAATTCCCTGGAATGTTTTTGATCTAATGTTGGATCGCTCCTTTCCAGGCGAACAGAAGTGAATGCGCTCACGTTCCTTTCTTGGTAGCCGCATCATTTCTTCTTTCACGTCCATTGTTGGGTTGAGCAATGGCAGGCCCTTAAGCCATAGGCATGTAGTTTTTTGCTCCATATGCCCAAACTGCCATGGGTGAATAATCTGGTCCGGCTTGCGATATACGCTCGACATAATGCAGACAGGGTTTTCAATGGCGATGCGTGGAATATCACACTTCGCCAGCATCATGAAAAAGCTCACTGCTGCATGCTGACGACCGTCATGAATCTTCTTTTCAAAGTGGCGGCTTCCACTCACAGCAATATGCGTACACGGTGGATGAGCAATCATCATGTCAAATGGATAATCCAGGAGGTCACGTACATCACCCTGGTAATGTGGTCCAAAGTCAGAATCACTTGGCTGCATGTCACATGAGATTGCATCATGGCCAAGCTTGATAAATGCGTCGCGGACAGTTCCGGACTTCTCACATGCGATTAGAATCTTCACACCCCACCCCCTGCGCTTTCTTCAACTCGTACCGATGCAAAGCGACAAATATCTAAACGATCCATCACCCGAACTACGCCTTTTTTGCCATGACGGTTTTTAGCAATAATGATTTCTGTAATACCGCTCGGCATTTCGTCATCACTGTTCACAATTGGATGGGCTAATAAAATCTGATCCGCGTCTTGCTCGATCTGGCCAGACTCTTTCAGATCAGATGCTTTCGGACGTTTACCTTTTTCAGACTCACGGTTGAGCTGTGCCAGTGCGATTACAGGGCAATCAAACTCCTTTGCCATAGCTTTCAAATCACGACTGATTGAACTTACTTCCTGATAGCGATCTTTCTTGGTTGGATCACGTACCAGTTGCAGGTAATCGATGATGATGCAGCCCAATTTCTTGTAGTTGCGCTTGGCCTTACGTGCATAAGAGTGAATCTCTGCAATGGTCGGCTTTTGCTTATCTTCGATATGAATCGGCATCTTGCTAAAACGATCCTGAGCGCCCGCAAATTCCTGAATCATCCCGTCGTACAGGTCAGCATTGTGGATGTTGTCGTATGGAATCTGGGTGAGTGCTGAGATACAGCGATTGGTGAATGTCTCCACATCCATCTCGGCAGATACAACCAGTACCGCTTCCTTGAACTGCATAGCGGTCTGAATCGCCACCATTTGCGCTAGAGTGGACTTTCCAGAGCCAGGTCTACCACCGATCACACAAAAATGGCCGCGCTGAATGGTGCCCACTACGTTGTCCAGATGAGGTAGGTTGAACTTAACGCCTGTGTACTGCTTGTTGGCTTTAGCCTCTGCTTTCTGGATTAACTGATCACCAGCGCGTTTTAATGCTTCCTCAAACGTAAAACTGGACTTTTCCAATTTCTCATTGGTGGTCGCCTTGTTCAGGATATTTTCAGCAGCGTTATGCACATCAGGTACGGTTAAATCTCTTGCCACTTCCTGAATACTTCGGCCCATGCTTTCCACTTCACGATGTGCTTTCAGCTTGTTGAGTTCAGCAACATAAGATTCCAGGTTGTAGAAACTCGACGGTGCATCTGCCATCAGCGTCATCAGGTATTCAGCAGGCGTTACGCCAACCAGTGAATTTTTCTCATTCAGTTTTTGTTCAACGAAAACCACATCGTAAGGTTTGTTCTCGTTAGCCAGGTCAGTAATGGCTTTGTAGATCTCCTGATGACGGTTTGCGAAGAAGCAATTTTCATCCAGATCGTTCATCACAGTTTCAAGTGAGTTCTGAACGGTCATGAGTGCAGCAAGTACGCATTGCTCGATGGAGTTGTTATGAATCTCAATCATTACCAATCCCCCATGTCAGCTTGAAGGTTTTGGGTGTCGACAGGTTGATTCTGCGGATTGGCTTGTTGCATGAGTTTTTCAGTAAGACCTGAATCACGTTTAATCCACTTCACAAAATTCGAATACATCTGAGCATCACCTACTGCACCAGTGATAATTTTGTTTTTGTAGTGAGGATTAATTTCAAGCAAAATTTCTTCAGCTTGGTCTTGAGCGATTTTTGGTAATCCAGAACGCTGTAACCAAGAATTCAGAGAATGTAAATCTGGTGTCCAGAGATTCAGAATTTCATCCGGTGAATTTTTTGCGTTTGCGCTCTCTTTAATATTTTCTTTAATATTTTCTTTTATAGTGTCCCGTTCAACGGGAGTAGTCCCCTCACCTTCAACGGGAGTAGTCCCCTCACCTTCAACGGGAGTAGTCCCGTTTAACGGTAGTACCGTTTCGTGGGATGGGTTTGGTAGAATTTTGATCTGGTTAGTCGTACCTGTTGCACGAGTAACAGAGATTAATTTCAGTTGCTCGAGCTGCTGAATACAGGTGTAAACGGTGTCATTTTTTTTGATACCACAGTACTTTTTAAAAGTTTCTGTTGCTATTGAGGTTGAGCTGCGATTAAAGCCCACAGTTTGACGCAAAATAAACATATAACACTTGAACGCCTTATCACTAAGCTCGGCCATGTACATGTCGTCAATGACGAAATTAGGCGTTCTAGAGTACTGTTCTGTCACAATGGTCGCCTTTTCTACTAATTTTTCAAAATCTACGCCGATATTCATGACACCACCTGCATTGCAAATTTGCATAATTCAGTTTTCGCTTGTGCTACCGCTTGAGAATTGGCGATGGTTTTTTCAGCCATGTATCGTTCGACTGCTTTTTGGAACAAGTAAATCTTTCTATTTACTTCAATTTCGGTTAAAATTTGATTGTTCATAATTGATCTCTCCGATGAGTTTGAACACAAAGCCTGATCTAGTACATCAGGCTTTTTCTTTGCTTGAATCCCAGTGATTCCCTTCCAATCCCTCTCCAAAGCTAACGCCTGTAGACAGATCCCTTACTAAAGCTGTTAATCCCAAGCGCTCGAATGATTTTGCTTGTAAATTAAGTACATGCCACTCACCGACGATTTCCTTCTCTAGGAGATACGCCAGGTATTGAGCAAGGTCTTTACCCTTAATTTCGGCAAGTAGTTTTGCCCGCTCATGGATTTCAGGAGACAAGCGAACATGTGTGGATTTCTTTTCAAGACTCATAAATTCACCTATGCGATTTGTTGGGGTGCGCAGTGCGCCAGCCATAATTTTTCAAGATTCTTGCCTTTCTCATATCCAAGGCGTTTGCCACATAAGCCGTTTTCAAGATTGCTTACATAGTTTTGAGAGCAATTAATCTCAGTAGCGATTTGGGTTTGGGTTAATCCCTGTTCCTTCAAATCAATGATCATTTTTTGCCATTGGTTCATGGGAGACCTCCTATATTTCTTATAAATATATAGGTTTTCCGATATTTATACAATAGCCAAACCGATTGGAATTTGTATCAGAATTCCGATAGCGGTATTTAAGGAAAAGTTCATGACAACTTTGGGTGAAAATTTAAAGAAAATTCGCAAAGCGAAAAAAATGACCCAGAAAGAATTGGCTCAAAAATCTGGAGTTAAGCAATCTGTTATTTCCGATTTGGAAACAGGCAATGCGAAATCTACTGGATCGATTTTAGAGTTGGCTAATGCGCTTGGTGTGACCGCTGAAGAATTAAAGAAAGGCGTTTTTGATGAGGTTTCATTGACAAACGTTGTGCCAGTAGTTCCGCGCATGGCCCCTGTCTTGTCATGGGTTCAGGCAGGTACGATGACCAATGTCGAATCTGTTGATATGTCCCAGGTGGAAGAATGGTTGCCAATTCCAGATGGTGATTGTGAGAAGTGCTTTTACCTGAAAGTTCAAGGATTGAGTAATTACCCAGAGTTCCATGAGGGCGATTACATTCTTGTAGATCCGACCCTACCATTTAGTGACATGAACTCAGGCGATATTATTGTTGTTAGAAAGTTTGATGATGCAACTTTTAAGCGCCTGGTGATTGAACCTGATGGTACTAAATACCTACAGGCGATTAATCCTGAATTTAAACCAAATATTATCCCACTTGATGAAAATTGCGAGTTTGTTGGTGAGGTAGTGGATTGTATTCGCTACGTTTACCGAGCTAAGAAAAAAACACGTAAGAATTAAAAATAAAAAGCCGCTATATGCGGCTTAGGTATTCGGGACGCCTAATCCCGAATGGCCGCAAGGGGGGGGGCTGGAATTGGATATCACGGTTACGGCTTAAAGGTATTTCCCAAATAATAAACAAACAAAAGGCCCTAACATAACGCTAGAGCCTTTCGCCGACTGGGAATCCCCGGTCCATGTATAGATTATAAAACATTAATAAAAGTTAATCAAATGCCGCAACCCGAGCGGCTCTTGGATCGGGTGGAGAAATATATGGCTGTATACTCAATAACCTATGATCTACAGAAAATAAAGAACTATCAAAAACTGCATCAAGGCATAGATTTATTATCTAAACAGGTATGGATAAAACCCACCTTATCCCAATTTCTTATTCAAACAAACCTTAACTCATCCCAAATCATGGAATTCTTAAAGCAATACGTGGATCATGATGATGCTATCTTTGTTGCAAAAGTTGGCATTCCGGATTGGGCGGCATACAACGTTGACCCTGAGTTGATAAAATCTTTTAGGCTTTTTAGTTGACTTCTTTGGGTGTATTAGCCCCAACAACACCAATCCCCTTTTCGAAATTCTTCTGTTCTTTAAGGATATAATTAAGATTGGCTTGATTGCCATCAACTCTAACATCCTCCAGCAGAGTGTAAGAACAACCCATTATTTGGATTTTATTTCCTTTGGGGATTACAGCAACTTCTTTCTGATCACTCATAACAAACTCCAAACAACCCACCCCAGCGGTGGGTTTTCTTTTGTCTATTAAATCATAGTAAAAAATAAAAATATCGGTTTTTCTATATTTTTATCGGATTTCCTATTGACTAACAATATCGGAAATGCGATATTTACCCCACAGACAAAGAAAAGCCCCAGCGTGCTGCGAACCACCTGAGGCATGACCCACCCTAGTGAGTGAAATTATTATGAATACAAAAGTTGATGAAGGCAAGTTGATTAGCGGGAAAGAAGCGCTGATTGCTTTGGCGAATGATCAAGATGTTGAATACATGGATACCAGCAATACCTTTAAATCTCTAGGATGGAGTAATGCTTTTGGTCTGGAGACGAACTTATTCTTTTCAGATCGTTTTAAATTCCGCCTAAAACCCCGCACCATCACAATCAATGGAATTGAAGTTCCTGCTTGTGGTGTTGATTACAAGCCACACACATTTATGTTTGTTTTGAATAGCCTTGAGCCATGTGAATACTCAAAGATTATTCTTGATGAGTCTGATGAAATTCCGCCTTACTGGTGGTCAACAGAAGAAGAAATCAAACAAGTCGTTGCTGCTCTTCGCCAAGTATTCGGAGGCAGCCATGACAACTAAATCCAATATTCTCAAGTCTGCATTCATTGCAGCATCAATCAGCGCGGGGATAGCAGTAGCTTACGCTTTCCAGCCTGCCAAAGTGGTTGATGATAATCCTCAAGTGGTTATCACCGCTCAAAAATATGAAGTGCTTAAACGTACTTGCCATGAAACCTGTGTCGCTACTGTCAAAGCTGACGATTACAGCATCTATGTTGAATATGCCCTGGACGATGCATCAGTCGAGTTTCTGGAAATTCTGAATGTGGTGCATTTTGACAAGACGATTAATGCCTATGTTGATCGTTATGAGATTGAAAAGATTAATGCTGCGATTGCTGGGGTGTGAAGTGAGTATTGATGCTTATGAGTTGGCCTGCCACGTGTGCGGTCTGAGTGAAGATGCTGACTACGATGATGTAGATGCTGGTCTTTGTGACAAATATGGCTTGGATATTGACACTTTCCACAAATTAATCTCTGACTTGCTTCCACTTATCGATGTTGGTGTGTCTCCATTGACTGGCACCAAATTTAAGGGTTTTTCAAAGATTGAAGATGGTCATGGTTTTTGGTTGGTAAAAATGGAGGTGCCAGCATGAACACTTACGCTCAATTCTGTGGATGTGGTGCGGCAATGCGACCGATCAGCCACATCGGAAACCAGTCTTTATTTCTGTGCCGTGATGGTCATAGCACCAAGGTAATTGACTGCAAGGTGAATGAAGATTTCACCCGTGATTTGTACTTTTCAGACCTGCCAAGTTTCAAGGTGGATCTGGATATTTCGATTGAAAATAACGTGCTGACGTTTGGCCTATATCGCCAGATTGGTGAAAACCTGTATGCAACGGCTGATTGTTCAATGGCTGTGTTACCTCACACCATGACTGAAATGCGTAGCTCCAATGGTGATATGCGATATGCCGAGCCAGTGGATATTGATTCATGGGTGATTGTTGGAGATGCAACCTTAACCGAAGTATTTAATTTTGAAGCCCAGAAAGGTCGGACATTTATACCAAGTGATGAGCAGATTAAAGAATTACAGCGTCTTGTGAGTGAGTACGCGGAACAACTATTTGAAGAGGTGGTTTGAGATGGAAAAATTCGAATTAGAAATTGCAGACCAAAACATTGTTGTTGCTGCATTCCGTAAGCCAGGTGGCACCACTGAATTATTCGAGCGTATTGCTCAAGAAGCGCGTTCACATGTTCCAGATGTGACCACTAAAAAAGGCCGCGATCAGATTGGTTCACTAGCAATGAAGGTGAGCAAATCTAAAACCTTTATTGAGAAGTGTGGCAAGGAATTGGTTGCTGATCAAAAGGCTCAGATCAAGCTTATTGATGATGACCGCATTGCGACTGTTAAAAAATTTGATGAACTGCGTAATGAAATCTTGGCACCGCGTGATGCTTGGGAACAGGCTGAAAAGGATCGTGTAGCGAAGCATGAGCATCATATTGCAACTATTTGTATGGCTGCCTCTTTAGCTACTGCTGCTGATAGCGAGTGGACAACTTTTACCATCAAGGAAGCGATTCAAACGCTTGAAGATAAGGTAATTGATTCATCTTTTGAGGAATACGAAGAGCAAGCCAAGCTTGCCAAATTTGAAACACTGGAAGTACTACGCAAAGCATTGGTGACACGCGAAAAATACGAAGCCGAACAAGCTGAATTAGAGCGCCTACGCCTTGCTGAACAGGCTCGTTTGCAACATGAACATGAAGAACGTATTGCCCGTGAAGCTGCTGAAAAAGCCACTCGCGAAGCAGAAGAAAAAGCACGTTTTGAAGCTGAACGTGTACAGCGTGAAAAAGCAGAAGCGGAACAGCGCGAAGCTCGATTGAAGGCTGAAAAAGAAGCTGCTGAGTTACGTGCTGTGCAGGCTGCCGAGAATGAGCGTAAGCGTATTGAAGCGGAGCAATTTACACAAGCTGAAGCTGCACGCAAGGCGGAAGAAGCACGCAAAGCGGATGTTGAGCATCGTCGCCAAATTAACCGCGAAGCACTTGAGGCAATCAAAGGTGTGTGCCCCGAACTCTCTGAGCCGCAAGTGAAATCACTTGTTGGTGCGATTATCAGCGGCCTAATCCCGCACGTATCAATCAAATACTGAGGAATAAGAATATGAATGCACCAGTACAACATGCGCCAGCGCTGCCAGTAAATGCGCAAACATCGAATCTTGTTTTAGATCCAGCTGCAATGCAAAACATGGTCGCTTTTGCTGACTTTATGTGTAAGGCGGTCATCACCGTACCAAAGCACCTGCAAGGTAATTCGGGTGACTGCTTGGCGGTAACTATGCAGGCCATGCAATGGGGTATGAACCCGTTTGCTGTGGCTCAAAAGACTCACCTGGTAAATGGTAACTTGGGCTATGAAGCGCAACTTGTAAATGCGGTAATTATTGCTAAAGCCCCTATTGTTGGTCGTCCTAATTTTGACTGGTATGGCGACTGGTCGAAAGTAAATGGCAAGGAATGCAAGGCTCATGATGTTGGTGTTCGGGTTTGGGTGACCATCAAAGGTGAGTCAGAGCCACGTGTACTTGATGTTTCATTTGCTCAGGTTGGTACCGTGCGTAATTCGCCTTTATGGGTGAACGATCCAAAGCAGCAAATCGCATATTTGGCGACTAAGAAACTGGCTCGACTGCACTTCCCTGATGTGATTTTGGGTGTGTATACAGAAGATGAGTTGCAAGATTATGCGCCAGTGGTTGATGTGACTCCGCAGGAAAAACCAGCCGAGCGACTGGAGGACACTCGCCCTACTCTTACTGAAAAGCAGGCTGAAGCGGCAATCAAGAAAATTAAGGCTGGTCAGTTGGTATTGCAGCAAGTTCTCGATTACTACGTGGTTTCTGAAGAGTTGCTGAACTATATCAAAGCTCAAACAGAGGTGCTTGAACATGATCCAATTTAGAGCTTCAAGCATCGGCAAGCTTATGGCCTACCCAGACAGGGACACTTTGGCAGATGGCGCGCTGACTCATGTTTATGAGTTGGCCAGTCAAATCCTTTTGAGTTGGAAACCGGCACTTAATACTTTTGAAATTGAAAAAGGTCGCGTTGTGGAAGATCAAACCATTGCCCTCTACAACCAAGTTTCTGGCAACTTTTATGTAAAAAATACCGAGCGCAAAACCAGTGATTTATTCACTGGTGAGTGCGACATCAATGAGGAAGATGAAGATCTAATCCTTGATATTAAGTCCTCTTACTCAAAAAAGACCTTCCCTTTGATTATTCGTGAGGGCGACAAAAAGCTTTATGAATGGCAGCTCGATACCTATATGCATTTATGGGATCGGAATCATGCAGGACTTGTATTTGGCTTGGTGGACACACCAGATCACCTGATCAAAAAGCAGGAGCCGGAAGATTGGCACATTGTTGGTCATATTCCACCAGAGCTGCGCATCACCACTATTTTTAAAGAGCGTGATGCAAAGCGTGAGCAGCAACTTATTAATAAGACCCGGGTTGCTCAAGATGTGCTTTTGGAGATTCTGGATAAGCGTGGCTACAAGGGAGTGAAAGCAGCATGAAAAAACCAACTCTAGTTCATCCGCTCATGACTGAAGCATTCATTATCTGGCTGCTCAGTATTGGCTACAGAGCAACGGTCAATCAGCATGGCGTTCGCTTCTTTTGTGAAGTGGTGAATAAGAACTTTCCGCGTGATGTGGTGATTGCAGGGACTGGCCGATTGAACAAGCCAGCAACTCAATTGTTTGAAGAATTTAAGAAATATAACCCTTTTGAGGTGGTGTGATGGAAAAGAATAAATTGTGGTGCGTAGGAATCTGCCCTGAAGATGATAGTCCGCATGAGCAGTCACCTGCCGTATCAAAAGAAATTGCTGAACGTGCTTTGGCTCGTTACAGAGCAATGACTAAAGCTGAAGGCAATCAGTTCATGATCGAATCATTTGATGAATACTTTCAGGTTCAAGAGTGGGAAGGCACAGCCGAAGACCACCAAGAACAAATGTTTTACACAGAAGATTGGTTTAAAGAGCCGATGTATCAATGCAAAAACATGCAGCAGGCTGAACAAGCTTTTAAATATGGTGAAATCGTGCACTGCTACAAAGATGGTGCTGAGTTAATTACTTCTGATTTTGATGAAGCCAAGCGCTTCTATGAGGTGGCGTGATGGATATTCAGAAGATTGATTTAAGACGTGGTGATTTTGAAGGGATGCACCCAAAAGCAAAACTGTTTGGCTTTGATGAAGATAAAAAGCTATACACCGGAGATGGTGTTGAGAGCATTAACTTCCAGTGGACGACTTGGTGCGCGTGTATTGGTATGTTGTGCTTGGAGATGGAGCCAGCCAATGACTGAAATTCAATTAACCAAACTTCAACTGGCTAACTATGTTTGTGATGAGCTGCATAAAGAAATGCCATTTGATCTGATTTTTAACCAGGACGAATTCTTACCATTTATGGAAATCATTGATGCTTCAAATCTTGATGTTGGATTTTCAGTTAAGAACATCGGGGACAAGATTCATGTCGGTGTAACAAAGGGAAATTCAAACGGTATATATGAGGCATTGAGCAGCTACATCGCTCAGCATCAGAAGCCGAAAAACTGCATCGATCAGTTCATCCAAAGCGGTGAATTTGATAAGGCTTTTAAAGATGTGTTTGGGTTGCCGAGTGGTGTGGTGAAGAGTTTAGGAGAGGTGTCGTGAACAAATACGATTGGTCGAATGTGCCTGAAAGAATAAAATGGATGGCCTTTGATGAATTTGGCGATGTTAGAGGTTTTGTTGAAAAACCTAGACTGAATGGTAATTTTTGGATTGATGAGATTTGCCCTTATTATTTTGAGTCAAATCTTGTTGCTCCAGATTGTAACTGGCGTGAGAGCTTAGAGAAAAGACCGGAAGGTAAAAGATTGGAGGTGTCCTAATGGAAGTTGGCTCAAGCCGATGGATGCCTGAGATTTTTGCAATGTTTGAAGAGCTTAAATCTCAGAATCAATATCTGGTTGAGAAAGTCGAGCGCCTGGAAGAAATTGTAGACAAGAAGTCTTTGACATTAAATACTGCTGAAGCAGCAAAAGTTTTGGGATATTCAGCGGAATATGTGAGAAAGCTTGATCGTGATGGTAAAATGCCAAAACGTGTGTCAAAAGATGGACAGCGCTCTCGATGGAATCGATCAGATATTGAAAAAATGGCTAAATCTAAGAAAACCGGAAGACCGAGAAGCAACTCTTAAAAGTAAGGGTTGCACCAAATCTGTACCAAAGAGTTATAAGTTATTGATTTTATAGTGTGTATGGTGGGGATAGAGAGACTCGAACTCTCACGCCCAGAGGGCGCTGCGACCTGAACACAGTGCGTCTACCAATTCCGCCATATCCCCATGACTGTGTATATTATAGCGATCAGACCTGATTCACAAGTAGTTCTATAGAAAGCTAAATACTTTTATATCAAAAATTAATCATTTAATTCATTATTGATCAAATACCAATCTATTTAGGCCAATATATAAGATTGATAGACACCATGGGACTGATCCATATAACATTTAAATTATTGAATATACAGATCGCATGAATTATTGCAGCAATACAATGAAATTTACTAAAGCCCTGCCCTTGCAATCATTCGCTAGATAATTTAAGCCCAGAACGCATTGATGTTCATCAACCATGACAGCAAAAATCTGGTACTAAAAAAACCGCCCTCAAATTTCAGGTAATAAAAAAGCAAGGCATTAGCCTTGCTTTAATATGATGGTGGGGACGGAGAGACTCGAACTCTCACACCTCGCGGCGCTGGAACCTAAATCCAGTGCGTCTACCAATTTCGCCACGTCCCCATCAGGGTACCAACTTAGCGTTGGATTTCTTTCAAACTTTGGCAGAGGATCAAGGATTCGAACCTTGACGAACGGTTTTGGAGACCGTCATGCTACCATTACACCAATCCTCTACTTCCACCCAATATCCAGTTACTCAAATATTGATTGGTGGGGACGGAGAGACTCGAACTCTCACACCTCGCGGCGCTGGAACCTAAATCCAGTGCGTCTACCAATTTCGCCACGTCCCCAATGGCTGTGTATATTATAGAGATCATTTCCAGCTGACAAGCCGTTTATCATAAAAAAACACTCGTTTGATTAAATAAGAAACAATTCAAGTTTTATTGTATTTTTCTCATTCAATTTCAGTCATTAAGTAGTCTTTCACAGCTTGAAAATCGGCCAATCTATGCTGCTTCTGCTTACTTAACATTTCTTCTAATAAGCCTTGAAAAGCCTGTAAGTGCTGCGGTAACTCAACTTTCAGACGCTGACAATGCAAAAAGGCCCAATCCAGATAATCTGTCGCCTGTAAACGCTGACCACTCAACCACTCATAAAAAATAACACCCAAAGCATAAACTTCACTTTGTAGGCTCTTGGCTTGGCCTTGGAACAGTTCCGGCGCCATATAACGCGGTGTCGCATTCAGTTCATGCAGGTCATTCTGATGGAGTATTTGGACATGCTCAAAATCAAGCAGGCAGACCCTGCCCTGATTATTTACAAAATGTTCCTGCTTTAAATCGGCATGCAAATAACCCAATTCTTGCAGGCAGATTAAAGGCTCCACAGCTTGTAGCAAATGTTGCCGAATTTGCGTGATGGATTGCTGATGCGGCATGATCTGAAAATGCGCCGGCGCATCGACCAGAATTAAGGCCTGCTCAAATTGTTCATGATTGATCTTGAAAGGCTGTTGAATAATTTGATGTGGAAGGAAAAAATTTAGATCACCTGAGCTGGCATGAGCCTGATAAAAATCCAGCTCATGTTGCCAGCCTAGTTCAGCATGTGGAGATGATATTAAACTATCAGATCTATGCGATATCTGGGTTTTTAGCCAGAGCGCATTTCCCTTGGCATAATAAAGACGCCGACCAAAACCCAGACTACGGGCTTTGGTTCGTAGTTCAAAATCAGAAATATCGAGATGATCTAAATTAAGTCGTGGCAATGTATTCAGGTATTGGATTAAGTGTATGCTGATAATTTAGCAGCTCCAGACAATGCTGAATAGTTTTCCCGACCCGTTCCTGAGTCTCAATGAGGGAAATTTTCGGCCATGTGGCACGCTCGCCTTCACGCTGTAAAATTTTAAACAGATACGGCCGTGGATTCTGCAACATATAGCTATAGTGGCGCAGGCTATATTTACCGACAATATTCACATCACCATAATAACGCTGGTCAACTACACCATAGCCATGATCCAGCAGACGGCGTACAGGAGGTAATCTTCCGGCATGCTCTCTGGCAAAATCCATCATGCCTTTGGTAATCACCGCGCCCTGACGGCGAACAATCCGTTGCGGCCAGCTCAAGGTACCTTTACGGAAACGTGAAATATCATCCTGCATGAATGGCACGATATGCGGGTTGGTCTGACTGGCAATGGTATAATTGATATTATACAGGCGTGCCATTTTTTCCTGTGGGAAATCACTCCGTACACTGCCATCTACCCAGCGGGTTGAACCCATATAAGGCGTATATTGATCATCATAGCGCTTACTGGTCAAACGAACCGGTGGAAACAGAATCGGCACCGCACAAGAAGCCAGTACTGCACTCCAGACCAGTAAATCCGGAGAAGTATAGGCATTTAAAATGCGTGCATCCTGTCCAGCATCATAAGGCGCAACCGCAATATTGATATGCAGACCTGAGGTTTTAAGCGCTTCTTCGAAGGTCAGATCACCCAGATTTTCGACTAGAAATTTTTTCAGATATTTTACATCCGCCAGACCACCATTGCCTTTCATCAATTCACTCATGGTGCGAAAATGAAAAGCCTCATGAAAGAAATTATGGCCTTTCAAAATATCAATATATTGCGAAGGTTTGGATACACCTAACATGGCGGTCATGATGGCGCCCGCACTAGAACCCGACATGACTTTTGGCAATAAATCCTGCTCCATTAAGGCCTTGCATACGCCCGTATGAAACAGACCTAAAGTTGAACCACCAGAAAACATCAAGGCCGGTTGTCCATAAGCACGCTGACAATGCTGAAAATACTCTAATTTTTCTTCAATACTTAGGCAAGTACAGTCTATTGAAGCAATATAGGCTAAGCTCTGGCTGACTTCTTCGACATAATCTTCAATAATTCTTTTAGTGCCCACATAGGCTTCGGTAAACAGTAGAGGATGGGCAATGTTGGCAATATCGTAGCTCAGGCCTTCGCGCAAAATATACATCAGGTCACGGGTGCGCTTTTGTTGTCGATAGCGTCGTAATTTACCCAGACGATGTGCGATCACTTCTGCATCAAAGTAGGGTGAACTGTTATCAAATTTCCATTCCTGTGCACCTGATTCTTCATCTATTTTCAGGGCAATATATTTCCATTCCTCATAGGACTCAGCCTGTTGCAGCTGCTGCTTGAGCTTTTTAATACGATAGGCCTGATGTGGATTAATATCCTGAGTAAAATCTTTAAACAGCATCTGCCTTTTCCCTATATTTATTCTTGATACAGCTCGTACCCAGAGCCAGAAAATGTGTACAAATTTTCTATCCTCTACAATAACGAAAATTCTCTACTTTAAGCAAATTATCATACTTTTCTGGCTTTGACTGTGAATTTTGCAATGGTACTATCTTAGCCATAATTTTAAATCTGTAATGTTAAATCATGGCGAAAATTGAGTTACCTGACCATATTTTAAATGCCCTTTCGACTGTTCTGCAGCAACTTCAGCAAAGTCTGCCCGAACTGAAACAAATTCCTGATTTTTCTGCTCATGCCTATAAATGGCAACATGGTGAACTCAAACCTATTCATCAGCTTAGACAGATGGAACTGGCCGATTTAAAAGGGATTGAGCGACAAAAAGAAAAAGTCATCCAGAACACGTTGCAGTTTTTAAACGGCTTACCTGCCAATGATGTCTTACTGACCGGTTCACGCGGTACGGGTAAATCCTCCATTGTTCGTGCCCTACTCACCGAGTATGCAGATCAAGGGTTACGATTAATTGAAATCGAACGGGATGATTTATCCGATCTGCCTCAAATTCAGCAACTCATTGCAGAGCGTCCAGAGAAGTTCATTGTCTACTGTGATGATCTGGCCTTTAATGCCGAAGATGAAAATTATCGCAGTTTAAAGAGTGTTCTGGATGGTTCTTTACAGTCCGGTTCCAGCAATTTTGTGATTTATGCGACCAGTAACCGTCGTCATTTATTACCCGAATTCATGCATGAAAATACGCCCGTTACCCGAGTTGATGTGCCGCAATATACTGAATTACATCCTCAGGAAGCGATTGAAGAAAAAATTTCACTGTCTGACCGCTTTGGTTTATGGCTGTCTTTCTATCCAATGGATCAGAACCTGTATTTGGAAATTGTCGAACATTACCTCAAAAAGGCAGGCATGGAACTCACGCCAGAAACCCGTGCTGAAGCCCTACGCTGGTGTCAGGCACGCGGTCAACGTTCAGGACGTGCTGCCTATCAGTTTTCCAAGCACTGGATTGGTTCAACCCAACTAAATGCCTCTTAACAACTTAAAAGCGACCGGTTCAGGTCGCTTTTTTCATATAAATCATTTATATTAGGACTTACGCACTATCATTTATAGATTCTCTGTGGTAGCAGATGATTTTTATCGAGAATAAAGTCATCAATGAAGTCTTTGATGATTGGTCTAAATAATTTCTTCTGCCAACGATATACATTTTCAAAGATCCCCTCAAACTGGTTCTTTTGTATCTCGACGTAGGCCATCAAGGCTGAAAAAATATGATTCAAAATCAGTTTAGATCGTCTTACTTGAAACTTTTCAATATGACA